>DATMXY010000182.1:0-12538 GCA_035561275.1 Anaerovoracaceae bacterium
ATATTATGTAAGGAGGGTTATTAATTTTATGAGTGAACAAGAAAAAAATCAAGATCTGCTGCTAGAAAAAGAAAAAGGACTGCACAGGCAGTTGACGAAAAGCCAGCTGACCATGATCGCCATGGGCGGCGCGATCGGAACGGGTCTTTTCCTTGGAAGCGGCTTTGCGGTAGGCCTGGCGGGCCCCGGAGTTATTATCTCTTATATTCTAGGCGTCGCGGTTTGTCTGATCATGATGTCTGCCCTGACCGAGATGACTGTAGTTCATCCAACCGCCGGTTCTTTCGGTGTTTTAGCTGAAAATTATGTCAATCCATGGGCTGGCTATGTTGTACGCTATACCTACTGGATTGCCCAGGTTATCGCCATCGGCGGAGAAGTTACGGCTGCAGGAGTTTATACGCAGTTCTGGCTCCCCGGCACGCCTCTGGTCGTTTGGGTAGTAGTCTATTCCGCGATCCTGATTGTAGTCAATATGAGCAATGTCAAGAATTTCGGCTCATTTGAATACTGGTTTGCCATGATCAAGGTTGCAGCTATCGTGATATTTATTATTTTGGGTATTGCCTATGTATTCACAGGATTTGGAGAAACCCCCGTCGGGCTGCAGCATCTGACCAATGACGGCGGATTCCTGCCAAATGGGTTCGGCGGCGTTTTAAAAGCGATGCTGATTGTTGTCTTCTCCTTCTACGGGATTGAAGTGATCGCCGTTACCGCCGGAGAAGCCAAGAATCCGGAAGAAGCGGTTCCGAAAGCCATGAAAGCTATGGTATTCCGCCTGGCCGCATTCTACATCCTCGCGATTTTCCTGGTTGTAACGATTGTTCCCTGGAGTCAGGCAGGTCTTGGCGAAAGCCCGTTTGTCACAGTGTTTAAAGGCGTTGGCATACCCTTTGCCGCGGGCGTCATGAACTTTGTGGTACTGACGGCCGCCCTGTCCTCCATGAATACCAATTTGTACCTCACAGGCAGAATGCTGTTCTCACTGTCAAGAAGTGGATATGCTCCCAAAGCTTTCGGCACGCTGACCGATAAAGGCAGCCCAAGGAACGCGGTGCTGATTTCTACCATCGGACTCCTTGCCGCGGCGTGCATCACTTACTTCTATCCAGATTCAGCGTATATGTCCCTGTTTGGTATTTCCATCTTCGGAGGTATCACGGTTTGGATCATCATCCTCTTCACACTGATCTCATTCAGAAAGAAGAGACTCGCGGCCGGTCATCCGGTAGGAAAACTGCATATGCCCCTGTATCCCTGGCTTGCCGTTATAGGAATCATCGCGCTGGTCGCGATCCTGCTTTCCTGCTTCACCATCGGCCTGGCCATCGCCTGGCAAGCCGGCATTCCGTGGTTGATTTTCATCTCAATTTGCTACTTCGTTTCCAAATCAAGAAAAAAAGAAGCCTAGCATATGGAACAGAAACTGTCGCGCAACGGGTACTGATTTGATCCTGAAAGGCTTAGGCAACAATAGTCGAGCGAAAGATCATTTGAACGACGGCGTCAGTCCCCCGCTTCCAGTGACGGGTACAACTCGACTGACGCCTACGGTTTCGGGTCATGGCAAGTGAATTGCCAAAACCCCAAACCGTTCGTTCAACGATTTGAGTGCCGTGCGGACATTCGCCGCAGGCGAATCGCACATGGCTATTCAAATCGAGCAAGTCGATTTGAACTGCACCCCTTCGGTTTTGTGTCAAGGATGTCTGACTAGAGGGGTGCAGTTGACACATAATTTGAACGGCGGCGTCAGTTCCTCCACTTCTTAAGTGGCGGGTACCGATTGCACCGGAGTTTGGAAAGGAGATGAGATGCGTGCAGCGATGTCGGGTTAAAAGTATCGTTACCTCACAGCTCAAGACAAATTGTCTGACGGGCAAAAGGCTGCTTATATGCGAAAACCTGGAGAGCGGGTCCCATGAAGAAAGCGTAGCGGTCGATCTGATCGGGGTCGGAGTCGGCTCCAATGTGTTGGTTTCCAGAAAGTGGGCTATGAGCGACCCCGGCGATTATTGCGACGAATATATCGTAGCCATTATCGACGACAACAGTCAAAACGAAAACTAATTCTTGGTCTATGGCAAGGAAGCGCATCGAGCGAACTTTGCCGTCAAATAGAAATTTTAGAAAGGAAATGCTTATGGAAGCTTTAGGTTTTGTAGAAACAAAAGGATATGTACCGGCGTTCTGTGTTGCAGATACCATGGTAAAAGCGGCTGAAGTAACCATACTGCGGAAAGTCTGGGTTGGAGCGGCTTATGTAACGGTGATCGTTACCGGAGAAATCGGAGCTGTCCGGACGGCGGTTGACGCAGGGGCCGCGGTGGCAAATCAGATGGAAAGTCTGTATAGCTGTATGACGATTCCTCTTCCTTCTGAGGAATTGGTCTGTGTAATAAATAATCAGTGAGGTGACGTATATGAGTTCCTGGGGATTTATTGAAGTAATCGGATATACGCCGGCAATCGCGTCCGCGGATGCGATGATCAAATCGGCCGAAGTCCAACTGGTAGGCATAGAAGTGATCGGCGGCGCAATGGTAACTGTGGCTGTTAAGGGAGATGTGGCCGCTGTCCGTACCGCAATCGACGTAGGAGCCGAAGCGGCAAAGAAATACGGGCAGCTGCATTGCGCGCAGGTTATCGCCCGTCCCAAAAAAGACGCGCAGAAAGTTTTAGTGCTCAATATGGAGGAGTAGGAGGAGAGATATGAATTCTTATGGTTATATCGAAGTGGTCGGCTTAGTGCCTGCCGTGATCGCCGCGGATGCAGCCCTGAAGGCCGCAAGCGTTGAGATCGTGGGGAAACAGAACACGGGCGCCGCGATGATCGCCGTCATAATGCGGGGCGAGATCGGAGCCGTGCGCTCTGCCATAGAAGCTGCGGAAAACGCCGTTGAGCCGATCGGCAAAGTCGTTAATGTCCAGATAATAGCGAAGCCGGAAGAAGCTATCTCCGTAATGTATAAATAGAGAGGTTGGACCATCCGGACTATCATGGTTAATCGAGGTGCAAAGTATGCAGGATTTCTTGACAACTACGGATATACAAAAGCTTATCCGATCAGGAAAAACGAAAATCCAAGTTGGCCAAAAGCCGATTATGACTGATTTGGCAAGTGAGATGGCGAAACGGGAAGGGATCGAATTTGTGGTTACGGAAAATCCCGAATCGGCGTCCGCTGTTCCGGCGTCTGCCGGGTCAGGGTCCGCTCCGGCAGCCAGGCCGTCATCCGGCGCCGGATATGGCGGAGGCAGGGCGCTCGGCGATCTCACCGCACGCAAGACATTCAGGGAATTTTTGAAAGACCATCCTCAACCCATCATCGGTACGTTTATCGGCACTCCCCACCCGGTGGTCACAGAATTTGTGGGCCATCTTGGATTTGATTTCGTTACCATCGACACGGAACACAACGCGATGCATTTGGAAACGGTCCAGAAGATGCTGCAAGGCTTATCCGCCTGCAACACCTATGGCATGGTTCGGGTTCCGGGTATCACCTATGAAGCGATCTCGGGCGCCCTTGATATCGGGGCCGACGCGATCCTTGTCCCACAGATCCGAACAGTGGAAGATATTATGAAAATCAAAATGTTCTCCCAGTATCCCCCGGTCGGCAGACGAGGCGCCGGACCTGGCAGGGCCGTGATATACGGCAACACCATCGGCAAGCTTGGAGAAACTATCGATACCGGCGCGGGGATCGTCGTCCAGCTGGAAACCGTACAGGCCGTGCAGAACGTCGACGCTATTTTGGAGGCGGCGGAAGACTTTGTCGACATGTTCTTTATCGGGCCGGGAGATCTCTCCATGGATATGGGGATCTTTGGCCAATTTTCCAATCCCAAGCTGGTTGACACCATCATGATGCTGCGCAAGCGGACGAGGGCCGCCGGTAAAAAACTGGGTATTTTTGCCGGCAATTTTGACGCCGCCTGCAATTGGGTTGATAAGGGCTTTGATATGGTACTCGTAAATTCCGAGCTGGCGATTATGGGCGCCGCCATCTCTGCGGGATTGTCTCAGGTAAGAGAAAAGATAGGTGGCTGATCTTTGATGGGAAAAATCATCACATCCACAGATATCTATAAATTAAAAAAAGCGGGCATAAGAGAACTCGTTTTAAACGAGGGCGACCTTTTGACCGACTTATGCAGGGAAATCCTGGCCCGGGAAGGCATGCGGGTCGTGAGGGCGTCTGCGATGGATTACGCGGGCGGCCAGCCGGAACGCGCCTGGCGCGGGACAAATGATCTTCATCAGGAAAAGGCAGTAACGCCGGCGGAACCGGACCGGCATTCTTCCGGTCCGGCCCCGTCAGGCAATCACAAGTATCACCTGGTCATTGCAAACGGAACGGTCATGCTTCCGGAGTTTGGCGCGATCTCTGCCAATATAGGAATACGGGATGGCAAGGTAGAGTCCATCGGCACCAATTCCATGGAAGCGGAAACCACCGTCGACGCGGCGGGATTGCTGGTGCTGCCCGGGATCATTGATCCGCACGCCCATATGGGGCTTTTCGCGCCCCTGGAAACGGATCTGTACACGGAAACGCAAAGTGCGATCCTCGGCGGCGTAACGACCATAGGTTGCTTTTTTAACCAAACCGGAAGCTATTTCCCTCTTCTGCGGCGGCTTGAGTCGCTGGTCCCCCAGCGGTCCTGTGTGGATCTCTTTCCGCATTTTACGATCCGGGATGAGGAACAGCTTCAGGAAATCGACAAATATGTCCGGGAAGGAATCACTTCCTTTAAAATGTACATGTGCGGCATTCCCGACCTGTTTCCGGCCCAGGAGGACGGTTTTATCGTCAAAGTCCTGGAAACCCTGAAACGGTTGCCCGAACGGACATTGATGTGCGTTCATGCGGAGAATACCTCAATCGTTGAATATGCGTCTACGGACGACCAATTGAAATCTGTGAACACTCTGGCCGAATGGGCGAAGACCCACCCAGACCTTGCCGAGGGAGAAGCAGTTAACCGGGCTATTTATTTCAGCAACAAGCTGGATTTCCCCATCTATGTGGTACACGTATCCAGCAGGGATGGCGTGGAGGCCATAAGGAACAATAGCTTTCGGAAGGGTTATATTGAAACGACGTCGCCTTATCTGACCATCGATCAGGACGACGATATCGCGGTAAAGGGGAAGATGCTGCCCCCCCTGAGAGATCGCGCAAGCAGGGATTCGCTCTGGGAAGCCTTGAAAAATGGATACATAGATACCATCGGCACTGATAATACCACAATGACCCTGAAAGAAAAACAGGCGGCGAATGGGATGGTCAATGCCATCGCAGGATATCCGGCGCTGGGAGTCCATCTGGTTTCCGTGCTGGATGAAGCCATCAAACGCGGCGTGCCGCTGGAAAAGGTGATTCCCCTGATGACGATGAACCCGGCGAAAACATTCGGCGTTTATCCGGCAAAGGGTACGCTGTTACCAGGCAGCGACGCGGATCTGGTCCTCGTCGATCCCAACTTGAGCAAAAAAGTGGATCCTTCATTTTTGGCAAGCCGTTCCGATTTTGCATTGCATGAAGGCAAGACTTTGAGATGCTGGCCATGCTGCACGGTCAAAGCCGGCAGGATTGCTGCCTGGAACGGCAGGCTGACGGAAAATCTGTCTTCCGGCAGCGTATTAAGACGACAGAAATCTACGAATCCATAGATTCGTGATTTCTCAGCCTAAATTCTGTCGAGCGTCGCTAACGTCCGTAAACGGACTCCTCCGCAAGCAAGGCTTGCTGCGCTGTCCGTTTTGCCACTGCGGCTTACGCACCTAACCACATTTGCAGCGCAAATGTTTGGTAGGCGCCATACGGGAATTCCCCGGCTTTAGCCGGATCGGAATTCTTCCGTGAAGCCGCGGCAAAAAGGCAAAGCGCCGGACAGAATGTTAAAACGGAAGTCTCACGGGAAAATCCTAAATTATTAACGAAGGAGATTTAGTCATGAAAGAAATCAGAATTCATGGCAGAGGAGGCATGGGCGCGGTAAAAGCGGCCGAGGCCCTGGTTTATGCCGCTGTTATGGATGGAAAATACGGTAATTCAATCCCGTTTTTCGGGTTTGAACGTCAGGGCGCGCCGGTTACCGCGTTTATCCGCATAAGCGATGAACCGATCCGCCGCAAGAACCGGGTAGTCAACCCCGATATCGTTATGGTGCTCGATCCGACGATCATGAATGCCACGAATGTTTTTGAAGGCATCTGCGATGACAGTGTTTTTATACTGAATACAAAACAGGATCTATCGGATTTAAACATACCTCCGCAGATCAAGATGGCCGCCCTGGTGGATGCCACCGCGGTCGCTTTGAATACCATCGGCCGTCCTATCACCAACACGGCGATGCTGGGCGCCCTTTGCAAGGCCACAGGTCTTGTTTCAATTGATAAGGTCGCCCAGAAAGTCGGCGAGCTGTGGGGAGATAAAAATGTCGAATCTCTTTACCAGGGCTATCAGCAAGTGACTGTGACAGAGAGAAAGTAAGGGAGGAATGAACTTGAAATTTCGGAATGACTATGCCGGGCCTATCGGCGTAGAAGGGATCCATGTCCTCAATACGGGAGACTGGAGGATCAACCGGCCGTTACTGGACGATGAAACGTGTATGAAATGCGGGATCTGCTTTTTATATTGCCCTGTCAATTCCATCAGAAGGCGGGAGGATGGGTCATATTTCATTTGCTATGATTATTGCAAAGGCTGCGGGATATGCGCGCATGAATGCAAGAAAAAAGCGATTACTATGGTACCGGAGGAGGAAAAGTACTGATGCAGATAGTTGATGTTATGAATGGCAATATGGCGGCGGCGGTGGGGGCGGCTCTGGCTAAACCCGAAGTGGTCGCGGCCTATCCGATCACTCCTCAGACGCCGGTCGTGGAGTACCTGACGGATTTTGTTGTAAACGGAAAGCTCGACGCCGCCATGAGCGAGGTGGAATCTGAATTGTCCGCCATGAGCATCGTCAGCGGCGCCTCCCTGGCCGGCTGCAGGACCTTTACCGCGACGGCGTCCCAGGGCCTTGCTTTGATGTACGAGCCGTATTTCCGCGCGTCAACCCTGCGCCTGCCCATCGTAATGGCCATCGTCAACCGCGAAATGATCTCTCCTCAGAGTGTGTGGGGCGGCCAGCAGGATGCCATGTCCGTCCGGGACGCCGGATGGCTGCAGGTTTACGCAGAAGATAACCAGGAGATCCTGGACCTGACCATTCAGGCCTTCAGGGTGGCTGAGGACAAAAGGGTTCTGCTTCCGGTCAACGTATGCTTTGACGGATTTTACTTATCACATATGACCGAGCGGGTATTGATCCCGGAAGAAGACGAGGTCACGAAGTTCGTAGGAAAATACAAGGGGGAACATATTTTGCTGGATCCGGAGCGGCCAATGGCGGTAGACCCTCTCACCAACGGGGAACTGCTGATGGAGTACCGCTGCAAGCATCTGCTGGCGCAGCAGGCGGCTCTCGAGGTCCTGGAGGCGGTTGATAAAGAGTACGGCGAACGCTTCGGGCGCAGCTACGGCGGGGCCGTCGAGGAATACCGTTCGGATGACGCAGACTATATTCTGATCACCTGCGGTTCGATTTCAGGCGCGGCGAAGGACGCGGTGGATCTGAAAAGGGCGGAAGGCGTCAAGGCCGGCCTGGTCAGGATCCGCTGGGTGCGCCCCTTCCCTCAGCAAAGGATACGGAAAGCCCTTGCCGGAGCCAAAGCCATTGCGGTAGTCGATAAGAGCGTTTCCTTCGGCTGGAATTCCGGGATCCTCTCTCAGGAAGTCAGAGGCGCGCTTTACGATCAGGGGAAAGCGGTTCCGTTTCTTTCCGTGATCGGCGGACTGGGCGGCGAAGACGTTTCTGTCTCCATGATGCAGGACGTCATCGGCAGAATGGTTCGGGCGGCGGCGGGAGAAAGCTTTGAGTCCCCGTTGTGGCTGATGCCCAGCGAATATTAAGCTGTTCCGCTGATTTTGAACGACGGCACATGACCATTCAAATCGAACGAAAGGATTAGAACCATGAATATATTTGAAAAATTGGCAAGCAAAGAAGATATGATTTCTCCCGGCATTTCGGCTTGTGTCGGCTGTAATGTGGAATTGACCCTGCGTACCTGTATGAAAGTGCTGGGAGAAAATACGATATTTGCCGTTCCGCCAGGGTGCATGGGCGGTGTTGGCGTCGTTGGCTGGGATACCAAATCCGGAGCGAAGCCTCCCGTATTTTTCCCGCTTTTGGACAATGTCGCCTCCATGCTGGCCGGGATCAAAATGCGCTATGAAAAGATCGGCAGACCGGTCAATGTCGTAGCCTTTGCCGGAGACGGAGCCAGCACGGACGCCGGAATGCAGTGTCTGTCAGGGGCGGCGGAACGGGGAGATAAAATCATCTACATCTGTTATGACAATGAAGGGTATATGAATACCGGCTACCAGCGCAGCAGCGCCACCAGCAAGTTTGCATGGACGTCCACCACCCCTGTCGGCACGGACGGCAGCGGCGGAAAGAGGAATCATAAAAAGGATTTCCCCATGATCATGGCGATGCACGATATCCCCTATATGGCAACCTGTAGTCCCGCCTTCATCCCGGATATGGTCATGAAGGTGGAAAAGGCGATGGAGGCCTCCGGGCGCGGACTCGCCTACCTGCACATCTTCAATCCCTGCCTTACCGGCTGGGGGATCCCCGCGGAGCTGAGCATTGAAAAAGCCAGACAGTCGGTTGAAAGCAACTATTTCCCGCTTTATGAAGTGATTGACGGAGATTTTTACATAAACAAAAAATCTGAAAAACCCCTGCCCGTGGCGGAGTATATCAAGGGAATGAAGCGATACAAGCATCTGACGGCGGAGCAGATCCAGGAACTGCAGAACATGGCGGACAAAAAATGGGCCCGCCTGCAGCAGCTGGCTTCCCTGACGAGGGGTGAAAATAAGTGAACAATCTGGACGCTTTCTTCAACCCCACGAATATCGCGATTGTAGGAGCCAGCGCAAACCCTGAAAAAGCGGGGTATACGATCCTCAGCAATCTTGTGAGCATCGGCTATCCGAAAAAGGTATTTCCCATCCATGCAAGCGAAAAAGAGATCCTGGGATTTCCCTGCTATCCCAAACTGGCCGCCGTTCCCGACCGGATCGAGATGGTCGTTCTGGTCATGCCGTCAAAGTTCATCTATGAAGTGATGGAGGATCTGGAACAGCGGATGCGGGAAAAGGGCGACGTCAGGGTTATCGTCTGTGCGGCCGCCGACTATGCCGAGACGAAAAAAGAAGAGGGAATCCGCCGTCAGGCATGCCTTATGGAAACGGCGCGCCGCTGCGGCATCCGGGTGATGGGCCCGAATTGTATCGGCGTCATCGACAATGTCAACCGCGTCGATACGACCTTTGTGGAAACCCTGCTGCCTAAGGAAAGCCGCGGAAAGCGCGGAGGAATCAGCTTTATTTCCCAGAGCGGCTCTGTTGCCGCGTCATTGCTGATGATAGGAGCATCCCAGCCCGCACCGATCTCGCTCAATAAGTTTGTTTCCATCGGCAATATGGCCGACGTGGATTTCATCGACCTTCTGAATTATTTTGAAGAGGATCCGGACACCAAAGTGATTGGGATCTATATGGAAGGATATGCCGACGGCGCCCGGCTGATAAAAAATATGGCCCGGATTGCACGGAAAAAGCCCATCGTCGTATTTAAAGTGGGCAGAAGCGAAATAGGGGCTGAAGCGGCCAATTCCCATACAGGCTCCCTTGCCGGAGCGGACCAGGTATACAGCGCGGCCTTCCGCCAGTATGGGGTCATTCAGGTGGATACCATCGAAGAATTGATGGATGTGATGCAGGCTTTCAACAGCTGCGTCCTTCCCCAGGACGAAAGGACGTTTGTTTTAACTCAGGCCGGCGGGCCGGGCATCTACTGCACCGACTGCATAGAGGCGGGCGGCAGGCTGAAAATGCCGGTGGTTTCCCAGGACACGAAGGAAGCCCTGCGTTCCTGCCTGCTGTCCATGGCCAGCGTTTGCTCGCCGGAAGGCTATGCGGACATAACGGCTTCCGCCACGGTTGCGCATCACGTGGATTCCCTGAGGATCGTCCTGGAAGACAGCAGCGTTTCAAACGTGATCTTTATTACGGTGCTTCCCACGTTTCTTCCCCGGGAAGAACTGGCGAACGGGCTGGTACAGCTTTTAAAAGGCGAAGGATGGATGCAGAAAAAACCTGTCTACGTTTGCGTAATGGCCGGCAATTATGCCCTTCCGGCATGCAGGATACTGGAAGCCAACGGGATCCGCACGTACGACACGCCCCGAAGCTGCGTCAGGACCGCCGAACGTCTGACGGAATACGCGTCATTTCTGCGCCGGAAAGGAGATTCTCCCATTGAGTAGATTTTTGAACGAGTTGGAAGCGAGCCGCCTGCTGAGCGAAGCGGGGATCGATATGGCCGGCTGCAGAGTCGCCGCCGGCGTTTCGGAAGCGGAGGCAATCGCGGAAACCATAGGCTTTCCGGTCGTCATGAAGGTTCTTTCGGCCGATATCCAGCATAAAACCGACGCAGGCTGCGTATTTATCGGAGTGGAGAATAAGCAAGACGTGGTGAAAACCTATGAGACGATCATGGGGAACGCCAAAAAACACGCGCCTGCGGCTCATATCGACGGCGTGCTGATCCAGGAGATGGCTGCTTCCGGGCTTGAAATCATCGCAGGACTGAAGAGGGATCCGCAGTTTGGCCCGGTGATTCTGGTCGGCATGGGCGGGATCTATGTAGAGGTATTCCACGATGTTTCCATGAGGCTGATCCCGGTGAGCCGGGACGATATCGAGGAAATGCTGAAGGAAACAAAGGTGATAAAGCTGATTGAAGGCGCGAGAGGCAAGGTTTATGACAAGGCGGCGCTGATCGACGCCTTACTGCGGCTGTCCGAACTGGCTGTGAAACGGACGGATATTGAGGAAATCGATATCAATCCTTTATTCCTGTACGAGGAAGGCAAAGGATTAAAAGGCGTCGACGCGCTGATCAGGATAAGCTAGTTCAAATCGACTTGTTCGATTTGAACCGCCCATGTGCGATTCGCCGGCGGCGAATATTCGCACGGCACTCAAATCAGCTTAACAAAAGCGAAACGCTTAAGTTTAGGATAGTAAAATAATAAACAATTATTATAACAGTAAAGAGTGAGGTGAGTTTCATGAGAAAATTTTCAGAGCGCATGGGCAGGGTATCTTCCAGCGTTATCCGTGACACCATGAAGTATATGTCCGAGCCTGGAATCCTTTCACTCAGCTGCGGCAGTCCCGCGTCCAACGGTCTGCCAGCGGCGGAGATCCGCGATATTCTTGACAAATTGCTGTCGGAAAATCCCATCGAACTTTTGCAGTACGGGATCACCATCGGCTACGACCCGCTTCGCAAGGCGTATATCGAACACCTTTTAAAACCAAAAGGGATCAAAGCGGAATTAAACAATACCATTATTTTTACCGGGAGCCAGCAGGGTATTTACCTGGTCATGGATGTGTTCGTCGATCCCGGCGATGTGGTGCTGGTTGAAAATCCGACTTTCCTTGCCGCCTTGAACATATTGAGAAAAATGGGAGCCAACGTCGTTGGCGTTGAGATGGATGATAACGGCATTGTGATCGAGGATCTGGAGGAAAAGGTCAAAAAATATAATCCCAAATTGCTGTACACCATCCCGACCTTCCAAAATCCTACCGGGAGAACGATTCCCGACGACAGGCGCAGGGAAATCGCAAGGCTGGCCAGCCAATATGATTTTGTCGTGCTTGAGGATGATCCCTACGGTGAAGTGCGCGTCAGCGGCCAGCCGGTCAACTCGATCAAAAAGTATGACACCACCGGCAACGTGATCCTGCTGAACAGCTTTTCCAAACTGATCGCCCCTGGTCTTCGTGTCGCGGTCGCGACGGCGGAGCCGGATATCATTGATCAACTGGAAAGCGTGAAACAAGCGGCGGACACGCATACCCCGATTTTGACGCAAGCCCTTTGCGCCGAATATCTGAACCGCGGCCTGATGCCCGATCATCTGAAAGAGACCATCGAAATTTATCGGCCCCGCTTGAACGCCATGCTCAATGGATTGACAAACTACTTCCCGAAAGATTGTCAGTATACCGTTCCGGAAGGCGGATTCTTCATGTGGGTGAAGCTGCCCCGGGTCAAGAACACCGTTGCAATCCTGGAAAACGCGATCAGGAAATACAAGGTGCTCTATGTGCCGGGCGCTCCTTTCTTTGTGAATCCGGACGATGGTTTGGACTGCTTGCGTCTGAACTTCTCATACTGCGATCCGGAAACCATCGACGAGGCGATGCAGCGGCTTGGAGCCCTGCTGGAAGAGGAATCCAACAAATAATCCGGGTAATCCGGGAGAAAAAACTGTGGGGGCTGTCTCCAAAATTATTCCGAATAAATCGCGGCGAGACAGCTCCTTTTTACTTCGCGACAAATTGCTCAATTTTGCAGGTTTTGGGGTATA
>DATMXY010000183.1:0-2768 GCA_035561275.1 Anaerovoracaceae bacterium
ATTATGTAGATGACAAATTTAATGTGAATTTTTTTCCGCGACGGTAAGAGGATAATTGAATCGAAAGCATCAATAGAGAGGAAATTCCCGGAAACATCAGTTCTCAAAGATGGTTATTTATGTTAGAATATTTATGGACGAACTAAAGCATTGTCTTTGGACTGTCAGAAGCAGCATTGCAGCACTGAAATGAAACAAAGCGTATAACGGAGTGTATTATGGATTATTTGGACAAACTGAACCCCCAGCAGAGGGAGGCCGCCGTACATAAAGAGGGCCCGCTGCTCATCCTGGCCGGCGCCGGCAGCGGCAAGACCAGCACAATGACACACAGGATCGCCTATCTGATCAAAGAAGAGGGCGTTGCCCCATATAATATCCTCGCCGTGACCTTTACCAACAAGGCGGCGGGGGAAATGAGAGACCGGGTGGAAGAACTCATCGGGGGAGGACTCAGCATGTGGATCCTGACCTTCCATTCCGCCTGCCTGCGGATCCTCAGAAAGCATGCGGAGGTCCTTGGCTATTCAAAGGACTTTGTCGTCTACGATCCCACCGACCAGAAGGTGGTCATCAAAAATTGCATCAAAGAGAGGAATGTGGACGAAAAAAAATACACGCCTGCCTATGTCCTCGGCGTTATCAGCGACTGCAAGGAAAAGGGGATCAGTCCTTCGGAGTATGAAGAGAAGAACGGCGGCGACTTCAGGAGCAAAATCATAACGGATCTTTATGCCGCCTATGAGACGGTGCTGAAGAAAAACAACGCCATGGATTTCGACGACCTGATTCTGAAAACGGTACGGGTCTTTGAACAGTATAAAGACATCCTGGCCTGGTATCAGGACAGGTTCCGGTATATCATGGTGGACGAGTACCAGGATACCAATTATATGCAGTACCGGTTCATCAAGCTGCTGGCGCAGGCGCATAACAACCTCTGCGTCGTGGGGGACGACGACCAGTGCATTTACCAGTGGCGGGGCGCGGATATCAGAAACATCCTCGATTTTGAGAGAGATTTTAAAAATACGAAGGTCATCAAGCTGGAACAGAATTACCGCTCCCATGCAAACATTCTGGACGCAGCCCATTCCGTGATCGAAAAGAACAAGGGAAGGAAGCATAAGAAGCTCTGGACCGACAAGGAAAAGGGCGAAAAGATCAAGTATTACCGGGCCAACGACGAAAAGGACGAGGCGCGGTACATCGCCCGGGAAATCGACCGGCTCCATTCCAATGAGTTGAAATACAGCGATTTTGCCGTTCTGTACCGCACCAACGCCCAGTCCAGGACCTTTGAAGAGGCGCTGTCCGCAAACGAGATCCCGTATCGGGTCCTGGGCGGGACCAGGTACTACGACCGGAAAGAAATCAAGGACATTATGGCCTACATGAGGCTGGTCCAGAACACCGCCGACGACCTGAGCCTGATGCGGATCATCAACGAGCCGAAGCGCGGCATCGGGGACAAGACGCTGGAAAAGCTACAGGCCCTGGCTTCCGTCAGGAACGAGAGCCTGTTCGATACGCTGACGGACGACGAGATCGTTGAGGGGCTGCCGGCAAGAGCCGCCGACGGAGTCAGGGAGATGGTCACGGCCATCGGCCAGTACAGCCGGGAACGGGATAACCTGAAGGTTTCCGACATCTACGATGCGCTCCTGATCAGAACGGGATACCTGAAGAACCTTGAACTTCAGAACACGGTGGAAGCCGAGGGCAGGATTGAAAACCTGCTGGAGTTTAAATCCGTTATTTATGATTTTGAAAAGGAAGATCCCCAGCTCTCACTGTCGGAGTTCATGGAACGGATCGCTCTGCTTGCGGATATTGACAATCACGACGCCGGGGAAAACGCTGTTGTCCTCATGACCCTGCACAGCGCCAAAGGCCTGGAATTTCCGGTGGTATTCATGCCGGGGATGGAAGACGGGCTGTTTCCGGGCTGGCGCGCCCTTGAAAAGCCGGACGGCATCGAGGAGGAGCGGAGGCTCTGCTATGTGGGTATGACCCGGGCAATGAAACGGCTTTACCTGACCAGCGCCCAGCTGCGCACCCTGTACGGCAAGACAGATTATACCAGAGAGTCCCAGTTCTTAAAGGAGCTGGACAAGTCCCTGGTGGATGGGGATTCGTCCTTTGAGAAGAAGGGCTCAGCGGCCGGCGGCTGGCCGGGCAGGGCCGGCAATTCGGGAAGGAATCCCGGCTGGAGCGAGGGCGGCGGAAACGACGGCTATTCGAACCCTGAAATTTTCCGTCCCTTTGATCAGTTGAAATACATCAAGCAAAGTCAGGCGGCGGGAGCCGGCGGTCAGACCGGCGGTTCCGAAATCAAGGAAGGGGACAAGGTGAGCCACAACAAATTCGGGGAAGGCCTCGTCCTTTCCGCGGACAGGAGTACTCTGACCATCGCCTTTGATTCTGCCGGAGTTAAGAAGCTCGCCCGGGATATCGCCCCAATCAAAATTATTAAATAGTTGACACGTATAATAACACGTGTTAATATTATAATGTAATTAAAAAAGGAGATATAGTGATATATGCCGTCAACATCGTCGAAAGATATCATTAAACGTATTGAAGAAGATGGTTGGTTTCATGTACGGACCGAAGGCAGCCATCACCACTTCAGACACAGCGGCAAAAGTGGTACGGTAACTGTACCACATCCCCGAAAAGATTTACCAATTAAGACGGTTAAAAGTATACTCAAACAGGCCCAAATAAGTGACTACATATAATGACCAATAATGGCCGGATAGGAC
>DATMXY010000184.1:0-4047 GCA_035561275.1 Anaerovoracaceae bacterium
ATTTTAATACTGATCTCTGCGGTTATCTATCTGGTTTTCCTGTCCGGAACCTGGCTGGTCTGTTCAGAGGACCTTAAGTCCTGCTGGGCGAAATTCAGGATGAAAAACCGCCTGAAGGCAAGAAAGAAGGCTTTGAAGCCGGATACCGCTCTGGAGAGGCATCTTCGCAAGGTACTGTCCATTTCGCTGAAGAAGCCTGTGGCCCCCAAAACTTTCATATGGTATACCGCAGCCGTCTTTACTCTGATCCTGCTGACCGGCCTTCATACGGTGGCTATGCATTCGGCCGTCGCTATGGCGGCGCTCACCGCCTCGCTGCCTTATCTGCTCCTGCGGGTGCGGGTTGAAACCATCCGCAGAAAAAGCAGTTATGAAGGGGAGAAGCTGATCGCTGAATTCCTCTGTCAATACAGGATTTCCGGCTTGAATATCTATAAGGCCATGGAACAGGTGATCCTGGTTTCCGAGGGGACTAAAATCACGGGAAAACTGCTGTTTAAGCTCTTGCTGGAGCTGCGGAACACGGGAAACCCACAGGTGATCAAGGAAGCCACGGAGCGTTTTGCATACGGGATCAACACGGGCTGGAGCAGGATGCTTGCCAATTGCATCCGGATCGCCGCGGAAAGCGGCGTCAATGTGGTTCTTGCCCTTGAGGACATACAGATACAGCTCCGGGAAGCAAGGGAACTCTTCGAAGAACGCAAAAGGCTCAATTCAGAATCGGCTCGGATGGTGATTTTTCTGGCGCCGGTCATGTATCTGGGCACAGTCGTCATGTCGGTAAAGTATCTGGATATTCCGGTCGGCAAGTTTCTTAAGAACCAGTTTTACACAGAACAGGGATTTCTGCTGATCCTGCTGATCGTGTTCCTGTTTCTGATCAACATCGCCCTGATCGAAATCATCAACAATCAGCGGTTTGATTATTAACAATAATTAAAGGAGGGGAGCGATTGAATAGACATGGAGTGAAAGGAGGATGGGGATATGGTCTGGAGCATTGGAATAACCGTTGGATTTGTGGCTTGTACGGCGGCCGGTATATGGTTGCTGAGAGGCTGCGGCTCCCGGGCATGGAGCCTGAAACGGCGCGCATATCTGAGGAACGGTGTCGCAGGCGGTATTATGAAATATCATGGCCTGGCTTCAATACTGGAGGCCAGGAAAAAGGACGGCCCTATTGAAACGGTAATCCGACGGGTCAGAGCGTTCCGGGAAAAGAAAATGGACAGGGAAATCTTTGAGTCCATTACCTTTCTGAGAAATCTTGCGTCTATTGAAAAAGGCAGGAACAGCAGCGCCGATTCTGTGATTGAAAAGCTTGCTGAGAATAACGGCCTGCTGCGTCCGGTCTTTATCAGGATGCTGAATCTTCTGAGGATCAACCAGCCGAAAGAAGCGGCGGCATTATTTACCCAAAAGGTATGTACGCCCGCGGGCAGAGATTTCGCCGGCCTGCTGATCCAATGGGACAGGCTGGAACCGGGTGAACTGCTTGAAACTCTGTTGTCCTATGAAAAGAGCATGAAAGCCGTAAGGCTCACCGACCAAAAGCGAAGGGACGAGATCGTCAGCGACCTGATCTATTTCCCTGTGGTTGTTAATATCCTTGTAATCTTTATTAATTTTATTTACGTCGCCTATTTTATCGACCAGAAGGAGATGCTGCAGATGTTTTTCTGAGGAATCAGGAGAAGGTTAATAGGTATGTTAAGAAAAAAAGAAAGGAGCTATGAAATGAAGCAGATCATCGTATTGGTATCCATGGTACTGCTGGGAATCGTAATCGCGGGCTTTGTCATGGATTTCGGCGGCAGTGCCGAAACGATTTCAGGAACTACCAACACAAAAATCGTCGAGGCAACTTCTTCTGATTTTGATTGATCAAATCAGACAGCAATCCGGAAGACTGTAAAATAAATCGGAATGAACAGTAAATTGCGGGGAGAACGCCATGAAACAGTTTATCGTGCTCTGCAGCACAATCATACTCGGCATTGCCATCTACAATATGATTATGGGTTCGGACGACGGCTCGGTGATCAGTACGGTAACCGACGTCTGGGAGCAGGGGATCCAGGTAAGGACGGAGACACCTTAACGCTGATGTCTGCCGTAAAGGGAATATTATTATGAAGCAATTGATCGTTTTGATGGGGGTCCTGCCCATCCTGCTGGTTTTTCTCATGCAGTATGCCCTGGATCAAAGAAACAGCGACAACCTCAGCCGGTTCCAGGAATACGTGTATCAGGCCAAGGAGCAGGCGAAGCAAAAGGGATATTTTACGCCGGAGATCAAGGAAGAGATGATCGGAAAGATCGAAAGCGCTTTCGATGTCGATGAAGAGGACATGGTAATCGAGCTGGAGGAGATCCCTCAATACCGCACCTCGGTTTTTGATGAACGGGAGCTGATCCATTACAAGGTTTCAGTTCCCATCGACAGGATCATGGCGGGGAACCGGTTTTTCGGCATATCGGATGAGGAGAACCGGGGTATGTATACCATTGAGAGCTGGACCGCAAGCGAGCTGCTCAGAGAGTGAGAGGTAAGGGGTATTAATATGCGGGTTAACGGTATCCAGGAGGGTTAATGGGAAACAGCTATGAAAGTATTCATCGTATTTATGGGGCTGTTGATTATCAACGTGAGTTTTTTATCCTATCAGGGGGATCTGGGGCGCTACGTGAGGTGCCAGGCGTTTTTAAAAGCAACTGCGGAGGAATGTGCGGCCGGCGCGGCCCTCTATTACGACGAGGCCGCATATTCCGACGGTCAGTTCCGGTTTAACTATGCAGAAGGCCAGGAATTCATCAAGTATTTCCTTGCTGAGTCCAAGGAAGAAATGCCCCTTCCCCGGGATAGCGCCATTGCCTTCGAGGTTACCTTCCGGGACGACTATCTAGGCTATGAGGGCGGAGATGAATCAGAGGGCGGATCGGGGGACGAAGACGGGGCCGGGCAGGATGGAGGGAACATCCCTTCCGTCACGGTGGAGCTCACGGCCGTGACGGGGGATCTGTTCCGCCTGCCGTTCCTCGAGGTGACAGAAATAACGAGAGCGGCAAAATATGAACTGCCCCAATGACTTATTAATACCATATCTTCCCTTTTTTCTCGGCAGTGTCGCTTACAATACTGTGCAATTTCTTAATATCCACCCACTTTTCATTCAGGCAGTAGTGGATTTTAGAACTGTCTTTTCACCATGCAGATGACATCGTAGCCTTTCTTCCATATGCCGTAGATCGTAACGGGAAGGCCATACCAGCTGTCAAAGAGAACATATTTGGCAGGAAGTCCTTTGGCTGAATCAAGTAGCTGGAAGATAACCTCAGTTGATTTTGATACCGCTGATATTCTCCTTTTGTAAGCTGTCGTTCTTTTGTCAATTCCATCCCGTACAGGCTGAAACACGTTGGATTCCTTAGCTGAACTTAATAAGGAGAAAGCGGCCGGCATAAATGTATTTCCGTCAGACCACCCCAATGTCAGCATTTTAAAGCCTTTGACGAACTTATGTGTGGAATGATCGAACACTCTGGCCAGCAATTCCACTTTCTTGCTTCTGCTCCTGTCATAGAAGGAATCATCAATGACCAGAACATTCACCCGATCCTTCGACGTGGCCTTGTTAAGACGATCCACAACATATGCTGCAGGCAAGGAAAGAAATTTAGACCAGTTGTAGCTGACAGAATTTACTGCAGGACTGCCTTTGCACCTTAAGGATTGATTACTTAAAGAGCCATCAAACTTGAGTAGGTTTTTACAGTGCTGCCCTCCGCAATCCCGATGGAGTTCGATTTAGAGGCTGCCTTATATCTTGGATTCAAAGAATTTTCAAAATAAGTTTTTCCCTCACCGTTATCTTTAAATGCTTGATAGGGATAATAGTGATGAAATCACAAAAGCTTGACTAGAAGAGGTAATTAATGCATTGGAGGGTCGGGACACAGATGCTTTGAAAGAAATGTTTTCAAAACAAGCACTGGATGAATCTGCTGATTTTGACAGCAGTGTGGATGATTTGTTTGACTTTT
>DATMXY010000185.1:0-3410 GCA_035561275.1 Anaerovoracaceae bacterium
AAGATGATACCAGTTTTACCCGCTTAGACATGCAGCCGGGAATCCACCTAAAAGCAAAATTTTTTTTACTCTTTGGGGGAAAATTTTTGCCCTCTCGGCTCTTTTCTTTGGAGACAATCCTATGCCAAAAGTTAAAGCCAAAGCAGAATTGTTATGAAAGCATTCTAAAATGTCAATTTATCAATAATTGACTCTATTACTGATAATCTGGCACGGGAATTGCGTTCTATATTTTCAAACGAAAGCAAGATCGGAGGAATCAACATGAACAAATCGTTTCGTGAAAAACTGATGGAAACCATGCTGGATATTGTCGCAGAACCCAGCATTACGGGGACAGCTGATGAAAATCTGGCTTCAGACAGAATATATGCGATCTTTGAGGCGATTCCCTATTTTAAAAACAACCCTCAGAATCTGAAGAAAATCAAGATTAAGGATGATCCCCTGGAAAGGACCTATATCACTGCGATGTACCGCAGTAAGGTCGATACAAACAGGACGATCCTTCTGGCGGGGCATCACGATGTGGTCGATATCGAGTCCTATGGCCATTTGAAGGATCTGGCGTTTTCCCCCAATGAACTGACAAAACGCATTTCTGAATTATCGCTTTCCGAGGAAGCACGCCAGGATCTGGACTCAGGAGAGTGGCTCTTCGGCAGAGGTGTGAACGATATGAAATACGGCCTTGCCCTGGCCATCGAGCTGATCCGCGAGCTGTCGGAAAAGGATGACCTGACGGGAAATATTCTCTTCCTGTCCGTCCCTTCCGAAGAGTACAATTCCGAAGGGATGCTGAGCGCCGTTGACGAACTGGTCGCACTGCAGGACAAGGGTTGCGAATACGTCAGCCTGCTGCTTCTGGAGCCCTCCAGCCTTGGTTCGGCGACAGAACCCAAGACATTTCATATGGGAGCGGTAGGGAAATTGAATCCTCTGTTCTTTTTTACCGGAAAGGAAACCCACGTTTCAGAATCCCTCAACGGACTCAACGCCAATTCGCTGGCATCGGAGCTGAACAGGCTGCTCGAGCTGAATCTTGACCTGTGCGAGGAATTTGACGGCGAGCTCACCGTACCGCCGACCTGCCTGAAGCAACTCGACCTGAAAGATCTCTACAATGCAACCACTCCTTTATATGCGGCTTCTTACTATAACATGGAAACGCTGAATGTGAAGACCGAAGATCTGATGAAAAAACTGAGGGAGCTTGCCACGCGGGCATTTGAAAATGTGCTGTCCGATTACGAAGCGAAATGCAAAAAATTTCAGGAAATTCAAAAGAGAGCCATCAAACCGGTCCAAATCAAGCCTTTCGTTATCAGTTACAGCGAACTGTATCAGGAAGTGAAAAAAGCCTACGGAAACGAATTTGACTGTCATCTGGACTCCAAGGTCAGGGAGTGGGAGGAAGCCGGCTGCGACAAGCAGACCATTGCGATCGATATCGTCAGGGAAACCTGTGCATGGTATTCAAACAAGACGCCGATGATCGTCATAGGGTTTGCGCCGCCCTACTATCCGAACAGATATCCGGACCTCGAACGACCCGACTATAAGGCGTTATACCGGAATGTGGATGCGATGATCCGACAGGCGCGGGAACAATTCCAGATCGACATTGTAAAGAACAATTTCTGCGGAGTATCGGATTTCAGCTATTTCGAGCTTGGCGACAAAGAAGGCATCCATGAAATGTCGTCGAACCTCCTGGGCTTGGGCAAGACGTATCGGTTTCCGGCAGATGGGCTTAAGAAATTGTCCATTCCGGGCATCGTATTCGGCCCCCTGGGGAAGGATCCGCACAAGTTTACGGAAAGGATCCATGTTCCCTACTCCTTCGACGTAGTCCCGGCACTGGTCAGAGATTTTATCTACCGCACCTTTCAAACCGATCATTACTATATATTATTAAAGGAGGAATTATAAAATTATGGAAGGTAATGAATTAAAAAGAGCCCTAAAAACCCGCCACATAACCATGATTTCAATCGGCGGCGCGATTGGAACCGGACTGTTCCTTGCTTCAGGAAATGTCGTCCAGAACGCCGGCGCTCTTGGCGGACCGTTGTCCTATCTTCTGATTGGTCTTCTTGTTTATGTATTAATGAGAGGACTTGGAGAAATGTGCACTTTTATGCCTGTGTCAGGCGGGTACACCACTTTTGCCGGCTTGTTCGTCCATCCGATTTTAGGCTTCATGGTGGGCTGGAACGTCAGTATCAACGGGTTCCTGGGGCTTGGCGCCGAAATCGTCGCAGGGTCCATGCTCCTGAACCAGTTTTTCCCAGCCATTCCGCCCGTTGTATGGTGCATCGCGATCTCGGTGCTTCTACTGGTGCTGAACCTGTTCACCGTTAAAGCTTATGGCGAGGCTGAATTCTGGTTCGCAGGCATAAAAGTCGTAGCGATCGTCATATTCCTTATTGTCGGAGTGCTGATGATATTCGGACTTGTAGGAGATCAGGGCTTCATCGGATTATCCAATTGGACCGGCAAATCAATGATCCCCAACGGCTTCGGAGCGGTGATCCTGATGATGAGCGCTGTAGTCTGGTCCTATCTGGGAGTTGAAACCACTGCAATCGCCGCCGGCGAAACAGAAAATCCTTCTGTCAACGTACCGAAAGCCATCAACACGGTCTTCTATCGAATCGTTCTGTTTTATGTTGGTTCGGTAACCGTCATAGGCCTTGTCGTTCCTTATGGGGACGTCAGCGTCATGAGCAACGGTTATGCCGGGCTGCTCGCCTTGGCCGGGATTCCTGCAGCGGCTGTGATCATGAACATCGTCATAATTACTTCTCTGACTTCAAGCGCAAATTCCACCTTATATGCTTTGAGCAGAATCATGGTTGGCTTGGCTCAGGAGGGAAAAGCTCCAAAAGCATTGGCTAAGATCAACAAGAAAGGCATCCCTGTGACATCGGTACTCTTTTCCATAATACTGGCCCAGGTTTCCCTGCTCACGAGCTTCGCTTCACCGGACAAGGTATTTATATGGCTGATCTCTATCGCAGGTTTCAATACGCTCCTCGGATGGTTTTCTATCCTCCTGTCCAGTTACAAATTCAGAAAATGGCTGGTTGATAAGGGCGGATCCGTCGAGAAGCTGACATACAAGATGAATATCTATCCGATCCCGACATTGGTCTGCCTGGCCGTTATCATAATTATTGCGATCTATACAGCTTACAGCCCGGCAACACGAACAACGTTCTTAATCGGAGCGCCGATGCTTGTTTTATACGCGATCATTGGCACGATCGTGTACAAGAAAGGTAAGATGGTCTATCCGGATTATCAGAAATATCTGGATGCACACAATAAAGAAGAAAAAATCGTATCATGAATAAATCTCAAATTCCCAATACTTGATATGCGCCCCTTGCGGCAGACAATTCCAT
>DATMXY010000186.1:0-8178 GCA_035561275.1 Anaerovoracaceae bacterium
AGAATATCCATCCATTACTTGAAATTTTGAACAAAAGCGCTCTCGTTTTTCATTTTGGGACAGCCCCTTTAAATAATGCAATAAGCAAGATGACACCAGACGCAAAAATAAGTTATACTGGAAATATGACTCGAAGGCTTAAGATTTAGAAAGGGAAATTTAGAAAGATGTTGAGGGAAAAGAGTAAGATTTTGATTTGTTTGACAGTTATGCTTGCAATAGTGTCGGCCATGATGCTGCCTTCTGTCAGCTTTGCCGCCGGTCAGGAGGCAGACGATCCGGCCAGTCGTGCGGACGAATTTAAAGTGATCGGATATTATTGCGGCGAACAGTTTGACGTGCCGGTAGAAAAATTGCAGGCCGAGAAATTGACCCACGTCATGTACGGGTTTTTGATCCCTACGGAGGATGGGACCTGTAAACCCTTTCAGGAACCGGAGGAATTAACGCGGCTGATCGAAAAGTGCCATAGCGTAGGTACGAAGGTGTATGTTTCGGTAGGCGGGTATTTTGACAAGGACGGATCGTACCTGTTTCAAGTATTTGAAAAGATCGGGGCCGATGACGGCCTCAGAACAACTTTTGTGAAAAATGTCGCAGCTATGGTTCAGCAGTACGGGTTTGACGGCGTTGAACTGGACTGGGAGTATCCAAGGTATGCAAGCAGCGCCGATTATGAAAAAACCGTATTGCTGTTGTCGGAAAAGCTGAAGCCGTTGGGAAAGGGTCTGTCGACGGCTTTGCCCGGCACCGGGAGTACCGACGGCCAAAACGTGTGGGAGGCTCTGGCGGGAGTGACGGATAAAACAATAGACTGCTTCGACTTCATCAGCCTGATGTGCTACGATTTAAAGACGGATCCGAATCACAGCCCTGTATGGTTTTCTAAAACAACTATAAATTATTGGAAAAAATTCAGGAATGTTCCGGCGGAAAAGCTTGTATTGGGCATGCCCCTTTACGCAAGGCCAAGCTGGCAGCAGTACCGGTTTCTGGTGGAAATGGACAGGGAAAACGCATACGGGGATTATCTTGCGACGGAGCCTCTTGAATCGACCTACAACGGCCTTAATACCCTTCGTGAAAAGACGATGATCGCCTTCAGAGAGGCCGGAGGGGTGATGCTGTTCGACGTCAATGAAGATACTTACGACGACACCAGCGTCGTATCCATGATAGACAACACTCTTGCTGCGATGGACGGACTGAGCAGGGAGGAAATCAGCGGCTATGTATGGATCGTGGTCGATAATAAGGCCGTTTCATTCACTTCAAAGGATGGACTGGGAGAACCGTTTATAGACGGGAACGGCAGGACCCTTGTCCCCTTTCGCAAGCTGCTTGAATCCATCGGGGCAGAGGTCAGCTTTCATTCCAATGAAGAGGGAAAGGTTATTTCAGTGGACGCATCCCTCAACGGAACACAGGTTATCCTCTATATTGGCAGCAATCAGTATTCTATAAATGAAAAAGATTTAACAATGGACACGGCAGCCGTAATAAAGGACGGAAGGACCTATATCCCTGCCCGTCCTGTGCTTGAAGCCTTCGGCTACGATGTGTCTTACAGCGAAGCAGGCAAAAGTGTATATGCGGTATCAAACCGGTAGATAAGGTCATCTAGCCTTCAAACGAACTTAGTGCAAATCCTCTCCCCCTAATTCCTCCTCTTCAATTTGCTCGTCAAGTTCGATCCCGATGTCGTTATTGATGATCCTGCCGAAAGTGACGGCGCTTTCACCGTACCTTTGCCGGATAACGTCCATGGTCCGCTCAATTTTTTCCGACTTCTCGCGGTTTCTCTGGTCTCCGGCAAAGAGGCTCAGCTGCTCTGCTTCCCCTTCGTCGGCGAGGTTGATGCCGGTTATGGTCAGCATCCGGATGGGCGCTTTCAGGTTCCAGGATTTATGGATCAGGTCAAGGGCGGCGGCGCTGATCTCCTCTGCCAGATGGGTAGGCAATTCCAGCTGCTTTTGTCTGGAAATGGTCTTGAATAAAGGGTCCCGGATGTCGATCTTGACGCCCTGGCACTTCATTTCATATTTTCTCAGCCGACCGGCCACCGTATCCGACAGGGCAAGGATCGCCGTTCTGACGTCGTCGGCGCCGATAAGGTCCCGCTTAAAGGTCATCCCGTTTCCGACGGACTTGATCTTCTGCCGTTCGTAGAACAGGCTTACCGGGCTGTCGTCAATGCCGTTTGCATAATCGTGGATGACGCTCCCATGCTTCCCGAGCATAGAGCAAAGGAGTTTCCGGTCGTAAACCGCCAGGTCTCCGATGGTCTTCATTCCGGCCTTTTCCAGCTTTTCGGCAGTGGCGCCCCCGACGAAGAACAGCTCGCGCAGCGGGAGCGGCCACAGGATCTCTTTATAGTTTTCCCGCGTGATCAGCGTGGTGGCGTCGGGCTTTTTGTATTCGCTTCCCATCTTGGCAAAGATTTTATTATAGGACACGCCGACGGAAAGGGTCAATCCCAGCTCTTCCTTCACGGCGGTTCTGATCTTGTCGGCGATTTCCTTTCCGGAGCCGAAAAGCCTGAGGCTTCCGGTGACGTCGAGCCAGGATTCGTCGATGCTGAAAGGTTCCACCATATCGGTGAACCGTTCATAGATCAGGTTGATTTTCTTTGAATATGCCCTGTATTTGTCGTGATGCGGCCTGACCAGGATCAGATTCGGACACTTCTTTTTCGCCTGCCATACGGTCTCCGCGGTGACGACGCCGAAGGCCTTGGCTTCTTCGTTCTTTGCCAATATGATACCGTGTCTGTACTCCGGATTCCCGCAGACAGCCACAGGCCGGCCCTTCAGTGTCGGAAGCTCCAGCAGCTCCACGGAAGCGTAAAAGCCGTTCATATCGCAATGCAGTATGGTCCTGTCCATGACAATCCCTCCAGACAGTATTTGATACAAGTCTCTTCTGACATATTTTACACTGGAAAAGCCGTCGCCGCCAGTATATAATGATACCGAAGCAGTAACAATCAAAAAGGGGATTGGAGATACTATATGAAAAATGTCATGGTCTGCGTCACACAGCAGAGGACCTGTGACCGTTTGATTCAATACGGACATGAATTCCTGGGAAATGAAAAGGGAGAACTTTTTATCATACATGTTGCCCATTATCAGATCAAATTTCTGGGCAGCCCCAAGGAAGGGGAGGCTCTGGAATACCTTTACGAGAAAGCGCTGGAATACGGCGCCAATCTGACGGTGGTCCGTTCCAGCGACGTGATCGAAACGCTGAACAGCCTGGTCGAGAAAAACAAGATCAATTATATCATCGTCGGGGAATCCGGCGAGGCCGAAGTCAAATCCAATATGGTGGAGCAGCTCCGAAAAAAGGTCAAACGGAAAGCGGAGATCATTGTGATCCCCGCCTGAGTTTATTTATTCTTTTTTCTCCATATTTTCAGTTCTTTCGCTTCCGCGATCAATTCGTCCCTGAAATCCGGATGGGCGATGGAGATCAATGCTTCCGCGCGCTGCCAGGACGACATGCCTTTGAGGTTTGCCTTGCCGTACTCTGTGACGACATAATGGACCCCCGCCCTGGTATCGGTGATCACGGAGCCCAATGTCATCATCCCCTTGATCCTGGAGTGCAGTTTCCCATTTTTGTCCGTATGGGTGGAAGGCAGGCAGATAAAGCTCTTTCCGCCTTTTGAGTTATAGGCGCCCTCCACAAAGTCGAGCTGGCCGCCGGAGCCGCTGATGATCCTCGGGCCCGCGGTCTCGGAGCAGACCTGTCCGGACAGATCGATTTCAACGGCGCTGTTGATGGAAATCAGCTGGTCGATTTTCGAAGCGATAAACGGATGGTTGGTATAATCCACCGGATAAGCCGCCAATGCCGGATTGTCCCTCATAAAATCATAGAGCTTCTGGGAACCGGCGGCAAAGGCATAGACCATCCTGCCCTTATCTATGTTTTTTCTCATTCCGGTCACTCTTCCCGCTTCCGCCATATCGACGAAACTGTCAACCAGCATTTCCGTATGAATTCCCAGATCCTTCAGATCCGATTCGGCGATCATCTTTCCCAGGGCGTTCGGCATGCCGCCGATCCCAAGCTGGATGCAGGCCCCGTCATGGATCTCCGACAGTACATGGTCGGCGATCTTTTTATCGATTTCAGACGGCGCCGCGGTCGGCAGTATCGGAAGGCCCTGACGTCCGCCCTCCACGATATAGTCCACCTTTGAAATGTGAACCGTATGCTCATAGCCGCCGTGGACCTTCGGCATATCTTCGTTGACTTCAACGATCACCGTATGCGCCTTTTCGATTGCCGCCCCGTAATGGGAGATGGAAACGCCGAAGTTGAAATATCCGTGTTCGTCCATGGGTGCAACCTGTATGGCCACGACGTCCGTACGGCAGTTTTCCCGGATATACCGCGGCAATTCCGAATATTTGATGGGGATATAATATGCAAGGCCCTTTTCCGCCAACCGGCGCTCATAGCCGCCCATATGCATGCTGTTCCAGGTAAAGTGTTCCCCCTCCGGGTCGGCTTCCATAAAAGCCAGCGGTTTTAAAAGCACGCCTCCCCGCAGGTTCACATCATGGAGCTCTTCTTTGCGGCGGGCGATGGCTTCCCCCAACAGTCCTGCATGACTCGCTCCCCAGGCATATTCGACCCAATCCCCGTCTTTGATAACCTTTACGGCTTCGTCCGCCGAAACGCACTTATTTCTGTACTCGTCAAAGATCATACGGTTTCTCCTTCTTATTAAATTTAACTGATAATCGGTTTATCCACACATTTGCCGTGTTACTGTTTCATGATAAACTTAATCCCTATTATTCTACTAATTCTGCGCCGCCTGTGCAAGAACTTTGTTAATTTTTTCTCAAAACATCTTTATCCACCCAAAAAATAAAAAAACCGGCAAGCGTAAGTCCGCCTGCCGGCATCCATTGGCCCCATCTTTATTATCTTTGATAAACGACCGTCCCTGCCTTGATTGTCATTTCAGCTGCCAGATCATAGATATCATCCTGATCAAAATGTTCGTACGGATCCATGTTTACCGCGACAAAATCCGCATCCTTGCCGACTTCTATGCTTCCTTTTGATTTTTCCAGCCCCGCGGCATAGGCTGCGTTTACCGTGTACATGCGAATGGCGTCGTCAACCGGGATATTGCGGATCGGGTTATGTCCATGCACGCATGACGCAATATCGACCAGAGGTTCAACCGGCGTAACTGGACAGTCCGAACCGCCGCACACGATGCAGCCGGCGCCTATGATGCGGTGGAAAGGATCCCAGCGATCGGCCCGCGCCCTTCCCAGGCAGAATTCGAATTCCCCGCCTTTCGCCCTGTCCCAGAGATAGGTAAAGCCGGGCTGCATGGATAAGATCAGGCCCAGATCCTTTGCCATTGCGATCTGGCCGTCCGTGGGAAGGCAAAAGTGCTCGATCCTGTGTCTCAGGTCCTTCCGCCCCTGCTCCATGATCACCCTGCGGTATGTATAGATCAGCTGATCGATTGCCCGCTCGCCTACGGCATGCATGGAACACTGCAGATCCGCTGCATGGGCTTTCGATACAACCTGGTAAACCTCGTCGTCATTGTGGTACAGAACGCCGCGCAGCGCCGGCGCGCTGCTGTAGGGTTCGAAATTGGCCATCGTATACTCAAACAGAGCGCCGTCAAGGGTCAGGCAGCCTCCTACCCTCGGAAGCCCGAGATCCAAAGCCTGTTTTACATCCCAGGTCTGATAAAATACGGCCATTTCGAGCGGCAGCTTATCCTTATTCTTCAAAATCAGATCAACATCTCTGTCCCCTTTCACAAACTGTCCGAAGAGGCCGTGCATGGTTGTGACTCCTTTGCTTACCGCATTGGCGCAGCAATCGCCGATAAATCCCCATAGGATCCCATCCGGCAGGGAGCCCAGCACATTCGCCGTCGCCAGAAACGATGATTCATCCGACGAAAAGATTCCGGAGGGGCAGCCGTTTTTCTTCTCAACACCCGGCATATCCTCAGGAACGTCGCTGACCTTCATGCCTTCGCTGTTCACCGCGCACCCGTGCAGGGTAGCCGCCATGATCATTACTTTCTTTCCGTCAGAGGCGGAATCCAACTCCCACCTGTCCGGATAACGGCCCTCCTGAACATTTTGGGGAACATAATTCGCCCCGAAAACCCATTCGGAGTCCGCTTCCCTGCACGCCCGTCTCATAAGCGCCAGTACTTCCCCTATATTTTTCGCGTGCTGCAAAGGAACGGCGTTCAGGTTAAGCCCTGCCACAAGCGTGTGGACGTGGCAGTCCGCCAGCCCGGGTAGAACCGTTTTCCCTTTCAGATCGATGACCAGTCCGGCGTCCGTATCCGGAGGCGCGCCGATCCCCCTTCCGGTGATTTTGCCCCCTTTTACGGCCACCCAGTTGCATTTTTCCAGCGCCGGATCCATTGTAACGATATTCCCGTTTTTTAAAATAAGATCGATTTCCATAACCGCTCACCCTTATCTTTCGTAGATGATATTCCCGTCCATCATGGTCATATCCACATGGCAGGACATGATTTCAGACGGGTCAACTTCGAACAGGTTTTTGTTGATCACGATGATGTCGGCAAATTTCCCCGCTTCAAGGGAGCCCAATTCATTCTCCCGGCTTACTCCGTAGGCGGAGCCGTAAGTATAGCTGCGGAGGATCTCATACATGCTCAGCTTCTGAACCGGATTCCAGCCGCCTTCCGGCTTGCCGTCGTTATGGAGCCTGGTTACGGCGCGGTAAATCGCCGGAAACGGATTATTGTCTACCACCGGACAGTCACTTCCGATTGCCAGGATTCCGGCGGTATCATAAAGGCTTTTAAATGGCCAGGTCTTTCCTGCGCGTTCTTTACCGAGGGTCACCGGATAGGGATTCTCGTCGAAAATCTGCGTCATGGCGACATGCTCTGGCTGAACCGAAGGGATGATTCCCAGTTCACCGAACCGGGGCAGGTCTTCATCGGAGAGCATTTCCACATGCTCGATGGTATGGCGGCACCGGTTCTTTCCGTACATCCTGACGGCATTCTCAAAATAATCCAGAGCCATCCTCGCGGATTTGTCGCCGCAGGAATGGAGTTTTACGGAAAATCCCCTGCAGTGGGCTTCCGGTACCGCATTTTTGATCGCCTCTGTGTCAAAGAGTGAAATACCATAATTCCCCGGAGCATCCGTGTACTCTTCCAGAACCAGAGCGGTATGGGTCGTGCTGACGCCGTCCAGAAACTGCTTCAGCAACTCGACGCGCAGCTTATCGGAGCGGTACTTTTCCCGCCATTCCGCAACCTGTTCCAGATCTCCCAAAAGATCAGGCGCCGCATGGATCCGGACGGTCAACTCGCCCTTTTTATCCATATCGCTGTAGACTTCAAGGCTTCCCATGTCGCCGTGGAAATAAGGCTGCACGTCATTCACGGAGGTGATTCCATATTCCGCAGCGCCCTGTTGATAAGACCGGATCAGCGCCTTTTCCTGTTCCGGAGTGAAGGTCAGGGCATATTTCCCCGCAAGTCCGGTTGCCGATTCCAGGAGGACGCCCGTGGCTTCTCCGTTTTCATCCCGGACGATTTCCCCACCGAAAGGATCCGGTGTATCGTCGGTGATCCCCGCAAGCTCAAGGGCTTTGCTGTTGACCCATGCTCCGTGCGCTTCCGCGTCCACAAGGAAAACCGGTCTGTCCGGAAAGTACCGGTCCAGAGATCTTTTCGTCGGCATTGTTCGGTTATCCCAGAAAACGTGATACCAGCTGAAGCCCATGACCCAGCCGTCTTGATCCGGGGATTCGCCGGCGGCTTTTTTTACCATGAGCGCCGCTTCTTCCTCCGATCTGGCATGAAAGAGGTTGACATAGGTCCGGAACATGCCGGCCATCAGAAGATGGGTATGGCTGTCGTGAAAACCCGGCATCATAAGCCTGTCGCCGTAATCCAGAACCTTCGTGCCTGCGCCGATGTATTCGCCGGCATTTCGCTGATCCCCGACGCTGACGATCCTGTTTCCCTTTACAGCCACAAAGCCGCGATAGGGCCTTTCCGCAATACTGTCGAAAAGAGCGCCGCTCTTTATTACAATATCCGCTTTCATTTTTTTCATTTCCTCCTTCCGCTTCGGGCCGGACGCTCCGACCCGAAGCCATAAGGTTAAGGCAATATTTTCT
>DATMXY010000187.1:0-3341 GCA_035561275.1 Anaerovoracaceae bacterium
GTTTACATGGGCCTATATTTCTCTTAACAATGAAATGGTAATTTTGACGTGCCAGCATTACGGAGTTACCAACATTACGGAGTTACCAACATTACGGAATAAAGGGAGAAATAGATAGGAACGGTATTATGGCACGGATACGAAAAAGGACGATTGGCACAAGGCTGTCTTTGGCCCTGTCTATCGCGCAGTCCATCGCTTCCGGGATCGATGGGGATAAAGGATATGTTTCAGGCGCGGCGGCATCGCCGGCCACGATCATTCTTGAAGAGGGGTTTGATAAATATTAAATTCTGCTGACGCCTGCGGCGCAAACAACCGCCGCGAGATCAAATCCGTTTAACGGTACGGTTTTAAAGAAGGCGCACAGCGGAGGATAGTAAACGATACCAAGCAGCAGGGCCGCCGAAGTAAGGGCGGCCATGTTCCTATACAGGCCGGGGCGCTTGTCTTTATTGTTTCTGCACCGATAAACATTAAGCAGCTGTGAGAGCACGAGCGTTACAAAGGCGAGAGTCCTTGCTTTTGCCAGCCCCAGGCCCAGAAGCATCGCCCCGCCGAATATTCCGAAGGTGGAAAGCCCGATGAGCATACCTCTCCGGATGATCTGGAGCAGGGAAGTCCGGCTGACCAGCGATCCGCCCCTTGCGTAGGGCGGCTGCGTCATCAGACCGGAACCGGCCGGTTCAACGGCAAGGGACGATCCCATAATGGTTTCTGAAATTACGTTGACCCAGAGCATTTGTATTGAGAGCAGAGGAGAAATGCCGAATACGACCGCCGCCAGGGTCACCGCCGCAATTTCACCAAGCGCGCCGCCTAAAAGATACCGGATCGCATTTTTGACATTGTTGGTAACCGCCCTGCCTTCCTGGATCGCATCGATGATCGTTGTGAATTCATCGTCGACAAGGGTGATCCCCGCGACGTCCTTTGCGGTATCACTGCCGTTTTTTCCCATGGCCACGGCAATATTGGCCTCTTTCATGGCAGGCGTATCGTTTACTCCGTCTCCGATCATTGCAACGATATGCCCCGCTTCCTTCAGGGCTTTTACGATCCGATGCTTATGCGCCGGACAAGTCCTGGCGAATATCTGGATCCGGTCGATTCCGGACCGGAGCTCGGAATCCGACAACTCGTCCAGCTCGGCGCCGGTCATCACAATACCGTCGGTCAAAAGGCCCAGCCGCCGCCCTATGGCATAAGCGGTATTCTTGTTATCTCCTGTGATCATGATTACCTTGATCCCCGCCCTGTGGCACTTTTGAATCGATTCCCTCGCTCCGTCCCTCGGCGGATCTTCCATTCCCATGAGCCCAAGGAACACAAAATCGGATTCCGCGTCGTCTTCCTCATTGTCGATCCTTTTACAGGCAAAGGCAAGCACCCGAAGGGTCTCGTCTCCCATGGAATCGCAAAGCGCCTGGATTTTTTCCTTATCCGCCGCCGTGAAGGGCCGCTCTTCTCCGTTTTCCAGAATCGACCCGCATTTTTCGGAAATCCTGCTGAACGCGCCCTTGCAGCAGACGGTTCGGCCGTCTGTGCCTGCGGAGACCGTGGTCATGCAGAGCATCGTGCTGTCGAAAGGGATTTCCCGGACCCTCTTGGTACTTTTTTCAAGACAGTCAAGGTCAAGCCCGTATTTACGGGCCGTCGTCAGGAGCGCGCCCTCCGTTGAGTCGCCCTGAACGGCCCATTTGCCCTGGACACTCGTGAGGCGGGAGTTGTTGCACAGCGCGCCGGCCGTCAGGATCCGCTCCAGCGCGTCCGCGTTCCAGCGGCTGCCGCCGTCGGCCGAAATTGTTCCGTTCGGCGCGTAACCGGCGCCGGATACGCTGTAAAAGGCGCCGGAAGTATATATTTTTTTAACGGTCATTTCATTCATGGTCAGCGTGCCCGTCTTGTCACAGCAGATCACATCGGTGCAGCCCAGCGTTTCAACGGCGGGAAGACTCCTTGCGATGACGTTTTTCTTTGCCATTCTCTGCGCGCTCAGGGCCATGGAAGCGTTCACCACGGCGGGGAGACTTTCCGGTATGGCGCCGATGGAGAAACAGATGGACATGATCAGAACCTCCGCCAGAGTCCTGCCGGTTGTCAGGCCCGCGCCGATGATAAGCAGGCAGAACAAGAAGGCAGCTTTCGTTATCCATTTTGTCAGGCGGTTGATTTTTATTTTGATCGGCGCGGGATCTTCGGAAATGTTTTGGATCATGCCGGCAATTTTTCCGATTTCCGTATTCATTCCCGTTGCGGTGACGACTGCCCTGGCCCTTCCGCTGAGCGCGCTGGTACCCGCGAAGATCATATTGTGCCTGCCGGAGAGGTCGGTATTTTCCCCGCATATTCCGGCGCTTTTCCCGACCGGGGCAGATTCGCCCGTCAAAGTCGCCTCCGTCGTCTGCAGGCTAAAGGATTCGATGATTCTGGCGTCCGCGGGGATCTTGTCTCCGCTCTCCACAATGATCACATCGCCGGGGGCGAGATATTTTGTGGAGATGGAGTGCTCCTTTCCGTTCCTGATCACCCGCGTCTTGTGGACCATCATGCTTTTCAGGGACGAAATGGAGCATTCCGCCTTATGCTGCTGTACGGTGCTGATGACGGTCTGCAGTGCGGCGATGCCGAGAATCGCGGCTCCGTCGGCAATCTGCCCGACAATAACGGAAGCGATACCTGCCCCGATCAACAGCCGCGTTGAATAGTCCAGAAGGTTTTTAATAATTTGATAAAAGACGGATTGCCGCTTTTTCTCCGACAATATGTTTAGGCCCTGCGCTTTTACCGTTTGGCGCGCATAGTTATCCGTCAGTCCTTCGTCCAGATTCGTATTCAGGATTTCCTCCAGCTCATTTTCCTGCATCGTATGAAACGAAGGACTTTCTTCCGTATATTGCCGGGTTTGTTCAGGCCACAGATAATCGGCCTCCGGCGCCGTTTTCTGTCTGCTTTTGTTTCGAACGCTGTCCAGTTCAATTACCTTGGATTCCTTTTGAGGAACGTTATTCCTGATATAGGTATCGATGTGATAGGCAATGTCGTTTTCATTGATTACCGTTTCATCGAATATGACGAGAATTCTGCCTGTAAGCGGGTTAGCCCTGGAGAACTGAACGCCGTTCTGGGCGGCCATATATTTTCCCAGACTATCCGCCATGGCATCGTTTCTGTAGAGGAAGCGATGATAGATACGGACTCTTTTATAAAGCACCTCGCGCAGATTTCGTTCTGATTTTACCTGAGTATTCAACATGATTGGTCACCTGTCGGAATTTATTTGATTGCATGATTTGATTGCAATGCGATATCCGAAAAAGGATACCGTTAAAACCTTATAA
>DATMXY010000188.1:0-6169 GCA_035561275.1 Anaerovoracaceae bacterium
TATACTATTTATCCAGAAAAGGGGTTTCACTGTTTTATTCCGTAGATTGGAGATAAGATGATGAGTAAATTGGGAATGGCGGTTGAAAAAGCAGATTACTTCCTGGAATCTGCCAAATGGTATACGAAGGATGGAGCTGACGCAAACAAGGTGATCCTCTATTTTTACGGAGGGGAATTTGAGACGCTGAATTCAGAATCATACCAGGCCGCCGTATCCAATTTCATCGATACGGTTGGGTATACGGCCCTGCTCTTCCGCTGCGCTCCGGCATCCGGGATTTCTGCAGCCGCGGCGATAAATGAGTCGGCCCAAGTTTACCTCAGGCTGCTGGAACAGGGCTATCAGCCGAAGGATATTGTCTTTGTGGGGGATAGAACCGGCGGAGGGATTGAAATTTGTACGCTCGCGAAATTGCGGGACGAAGGTATTCCGCTGCCGGCTGCCTGCGTAGCCTTTTCGCCGAATCTTGATATGACTTCTTCTCTTTTGCTGGATCCCGCGGGCTTATTCGGGAATCCGGCAGGTTTGCCACCTATCATGATTCACGCGGGATATCAGGACGAAATGTATGATGACGTCATACGTTTTGGAGAAATCGCCGAATCATTCAGCGCGGATATCAGGATCAGGATCTGGAAAGGTTTATCCCATGTCTGCCCCCTCCTGGCGTCCCGGTCAGAGGGTTCTATGGAAGCCATTAAGCAGGCTGACGTTTTTATCAGGCAAAATCAGCAGAAAGGAAGCGGCATCGCTGCCGCCCTCCTGTATATGACTATGTTTTCTATTCTGTAATTTTCTTCCCGGTTCATGATTCTGCGGTTCTGTTTTTCCATGCGGGAAGCTTTGCCAATGTGCGCACAGCCATATCGCGGGCTGCTCCGCGATCCAGCCCCTGGGTACGGATCAGAAATTCCGTTGTGCCGTCCAGCTTTTCCGGATAGGACTGCATGGAACCGTCCGGCCTGGCGCAGTAGATACAGTAATCCTTGCTTTCATCCCCAAGCGCAAAATCTTCCGGTTTTGTCATCGGCATACCGCAGGCAATACATACTTTCATTTCAAATTACTCCTTTCAAATCCCTTAGATTCAGCATTTTTCATAGGCTTCCAGTGCCGGGACCAGGCAATGGGTAAGACCCTGAACATTACCTTCTTTCATAAATATCGACGCCCAATTGTACAAGGGCCTCTTCTCCGGTTTTTGTCAGCACATATACGGTGGATTTCCCTTCTTCCCTCGTCAGCCAGTTCATCTCCAACATACGCTCGAACAGCCTGTTTCCCAGAGTCCCGCCCAGGTGGCCATAACAGCGCTTTGCTTTCAGCGGTTTTCTTTCACTCATTTTTCGCACCCCTTTCCGGTTAACAGCTTCAAATAGCTGTTAATCAGTATATCCTGATAACGCCGGATAACATTCCCTTCCGGTGCGAACAGGTCCCCGTTTTCCAGATAATAATGGACGAGCCCCATCCAAAGGTTGAACAGCATGTACAGCGGGATATCCGAACGGCCGTCATGCCCGAATTCCCTTTCATAGACGAGGCTGAAATGAAACGAAACAGAGGCCTGGATCGAGATCCAGCTATCCCTAGCGCCGGAAGGCAGCAGTTGATTTTCGATGATCAGCCGCGTATAAAAACGCTCAAACTCCATGATGCCGGAGAGATGAGCCCTCAGCAGCGCCTCGAGATCCTTGCAGGAATCCGCAAGGGCATGGGTGCGAAACGATATTTTTTGTCCATAGGTTTCGACCACTTCCTCAATCAGTGCTTCCTGTGTCTGAAAATGCGCGAAAATTGTACCGTGAGCAACACCTGCCGCATGGGCGATATCCGTCATTCGGGTGTTCATGATCCCGCGTTCTGAAAAAATCTCATATGCCGTCTTGATCAGCAATTCTTTGGTTTGCTCTTTTTGCAGTTGACGAGCGGTTTTTTTCATTTCATTGACTCCTAAATCACTGACTTTATAGTCATTATATATCGGCCTGTTGCCTGCCGTCAATACTGATTTCAAAATTATTTGTTCAAAAAAAAGAAAAGGCTGAATTTTTGATTCAGCCGAATACCGCCTGTTTCCAGGCCCATTCTTATTTTAAAACGGAATCGGAAACGGCGTCCGCAAGCGCCAGCAGCTCCTCTGTTTGAGAAGATTTCAAAGTAGAGCGGATCACAAGGGGCGGCGCGATCAGTTCCATGTCTTTCATTTCCAGGATCAGTTTTTCCATGACGGTATGGGAAGCCGGAGACCAGGAGCCGTTGCCCACCAGCGCGACTTTCCTGTTCTGCAGGTTCAGCACGGCCATATCCCGCAAAAGCGCTTCCATACCGAAATAAAGCCCGTTGTTATAGGTCGGGGAAGCAAAGACCAGGTGGCTGTATTGAAACGCATCCGCTATGATATAAGAGGCGTGGGTTTTGGAAACGTCATAGACGCGCATATCAAGTACGCCATTTTCGGCAATCCGGTTGGCGATGACCCCAACCGCATTTTCCGTGTTGCCGTACATGGAAGCGTAGACCAGTACGACCCCCTTCTTTTCCGGCGCATACCGGCTCCACAGGTCGTATTTGTCAAGGATATATTCCATGTTTTCCCGCCAGACCGGACCGTGGAGCGGACAGATCATCCGTATTTCAACGTTCGACACCTTTTTCAGCGCCGCCTGCACCTGTGCGCCGTACCTGCCGACGATATTGGTATAATATCGCCGTGACTCATCGAGAAAGACGTCTGCAAAATCCACCTCATCGCTGAAGAGATTTCCCGGCAACGCGCCGAAAGAGCCGAACGCGTCGGCGGTAAAGAGGATCTTTTGCCGCTCCTCATAGGTGAACATGACCTCGGGCCAGTGGACCATGGGAGCAAAATAGAAACGCAGCCTGTGGTCTCCCAGATCAAGTTCGTCGTTTTCCTTCACCTCATAAGTCCGGCTCTCAAATTCAAAATCATAGAACTGGCGGATCATCTGAAAGGTTTTTTTGTTTCCGACGATCTTCATCCCCGGGAACCGCCTGCAGAGCTCGTCGATGTTGGCACAGTGGTCCGGCTCCATATGGTTTACCACAAGATAGTCGACGGACCGGTCTCCCAGCACATGTTCGATATTTTCGAAAAACTGCCGGGCAATAGCGGAATCCACCGTATCGAGCAGCGCTACCTTTTCGTCCATGATCAAGTAGGAATTATAGGCGACGCCACCGGGCAGAGGGAACATGTTCTCAAACAGTTCGAGCCTCCGGTCGTTACCCCCCACCCAGAATATATTAGGAGCGATTTCCCTTGTACAATGCATAACTTCACTTCCTTTTTAAAACAGTTCCAATTTGACTGTGTTACAGGGCATTAGACCATTTCCCGCATAAACCCTGCGATCAGCGCGGGATCGTTCCGCCGCCCCGCCAGGACCTGCCCGTCCTTCAGCGCGCTGTGCTTTTCGTGGTAAGTCGGCTTCCGGTTTTCATACAGCACGCCGATGGGAATGCGCTCGCCGAATTCCATGGCGCGCTCCATGGCCAACAGGCGATTTGTGGCGTCGTGGGTTTCATCCAGTTCGTAAACGCGCTGCTTATACCACCCGAAGGTGTTGACCTTGTTGAAGCTGACGCAGGGCTGCAGGATGTCCACCATGGCGTAACCCTTGAACTGAATCGCCCGTTTCATCATCTCCTTCAGGTGCTGCGGGCTGCCGGTAAAGCTACGCGCTACAAAGCCCGCACCTGCCGCAATGGCCATGAGCACCGGATTGAACGGGATATTCTGACTGCCCTCCACCTGTACGCCGGTCACCGCACCTTCATCCGACGTGGGAGACGCCTGTCCTTTTGTCAGGCCGTACACCTGATTGTCGTGGATGAAATGGGCAATATCCACATTGCGGCGGATATTGTGAATGAAGTGATTACCACCCTCTCCATAGGTATCGCCGTCGCCGCTGCTGACGATCACCGTAAGCCCGGGGTTGACGATCTTCGCGGCCGCCGCGGGAGGTACCGCGCGTCCATGCAGCCCGCAAAAACTGTTTGCATTGATATATTGCGGGATTTTGGCTGCCTGTCCGATGCCTGCCGCGATCAGAACGTCATGGGGATCCTTTCCCAATTCTTCCAAAGTGTCCCTTAGGCAGTCCAATATGCTGAAGTTGCCGCAGCCCGGACACCAGGCCGTTTCGTAAGTATCGAACAAATGCTCCATCAGAATCCCTCCCTTACGACGCGCGCGACGATCTCTTCCCCGCTGAGCTGTCTTCCGTCATATTTCAATATGCTGGCGTCGGTTTTAATGCCGGTCACTTCACGGATCAGCAACGCAAGCTGTCCCATGTAGTTCTGCTCCACGTTGACGATGAACCTGGCTGACGTAGCCGTCTGCTTCAGCAGTCTTTGCGGAAGCGGCCACAGGTCTCCGAATACCAAGGCGCTGTAACGATTTTTCCCGGCCTTCCGGTTCAGCAGACGCACCGCCTCTTCCAGCGGGCCATACATGGAACCCCAGCCCAGAAGCAGCACTTCCGGGTCCTGATCCCCCAGCAGTTCAGGCTCCTGCAGTTCCTGTGCGAGCAATGCCAGTTTCCCCATGCGCTTGTCCATCATGCGGACGCGGGTTTCACTGTCCTCAACGATATAGCCGCGTTCGTCATGCTCGTCGCTGTCGGCGGAAACAAAGCCGTCCCTTGTGCCGGGGAATTTTCGCGGAGAAATACCGTTGCCGGTATAGCGGTAACGGAGATATTCCCCCTGGCCGGGCGAATCCTCCGGCGGCTCGTACAGCTTGACCTTAAAGGGATCCAACACGGGGATGGTCGCCGTGGAATCGGCCAGATACTGGTCGCTGAGCAAAATCACCGGGATCTGATATTTTTCCGCCATATTGAAGGCGCGAACGGTCTGATAGTACGCATCCTCATGGTGACGCAGCGCGATGACCATACGGGGGAATTCCCCCTGGGAAGCCGATATCATAAACTTCAGATCGCCCTGCTCGGTACGCGTGGGAAAACCGGTAACCGGGCCGGGACGCTGAACGTTCACCAGCACCAAAGGGATTTCGGTCATGCCGGATAAGCCCAGGGCCTCCACCATCAGGCTGAAGCCGCCTCCCGAGGTGCCCGTCATGGCGCGGGCGCCTGTGAATGAAGCGCCGACGGCCATGTTGACAGCCGCAATTTCATCCTCCGCCTGTTCCACAACGATGCCGGTTTCCTCAGCCTTGAGGGCCAGATACTCCATAATGGAGGTGGACGGCGACATCGGATAGGCGGAATAAAACTGAAGTCCCGCTGTCAGCGCTCCCAGTGCCAGCGCTTTGTTGCCGGAGAGGATCATATGATCGGAATAATCTCCGCCGGCTCGCTCAAATTTCTGCGGCACACTGCTGTAGCCGGCTTGCGCCGCCTTAACATTGATCTCCACATGATCGGGCTTTACCGATTTTTCGAATACGCTGTAAACCTTTGCTTCATCCAGGGGCATGCCAAACAGCTTCAATACCGCGCCCACGGCCACACTGCCCGCTGCGCGCCCATCCCCCAGATCTTTTGCGATGGCGGCCATATCCAGCTTGATCGCGCGGGCGTCGCCGGTTTTGATGGCGCTGTCGCATAGGATAAACCCGTCGGGCTGTAAATCTTCCGAATGGATCGCAACGGTTTCCTCATTAAGAGCGATGATGCCGTCCAGCCGATCGCTATGGGATCCCGGCGTCTCCTCTCCAAAGCGAACAAGAGAAAAATTATGCCCTCCACGGATGCGCGACATCAGATCGCGCGTGGCGAAAATACCGCAGCCCGACTGTTTGAGCAGCCGCTCCAGTATCGCTACGGCGGTATCGACGCCCTGGCCGGCGGCTCCGCCGACTAACAGATTGTACATTATCCTGTCTCCCTCCATTCTTTTTATGCAAATTATGCTGACAAATCAAAGGAAAAGGCAGCCTTCTAAAAAAGCCATGCATTCATAAGATGATATCTTCCACTTTTACATCCGGATTGCGATATCTGCGCCGTCCGACCGTTTTGTCACCGTACTCGATCGCCCCGCTCGGACACCACTGAAGGCAGGCGACGCACAGTTCGCAGTGATGCAGCCAGACCGGATTACGGCCTTCCATTTTTATATTATCGACGGGACAGATCCTGGCGCACTGGCCGCAGCCGGTACATTTGCC
>DATMXY010000189.1:0-5533 GCA_035561275.1 Anaerovoracaceae bacterium
TACATACCCAAATACGCTTTTTTCAGGTTTTCATCCGCCAAAAGGTCCTTGCTTGGGCCTTCCATAACGATGCGGCCGTTCTCCAGCACATAGCCGTAATCGGAGATGGCAAGCGACTGCTTTACATTCTGCTCTACAATCAGGATCGTCGTGCCTGCGGCGTTGATCTTTTTCACGATTTCAAAGGTCTGCTCCACCAGCAATGGGGCAAGGCCAAGGGACATCTCATCCAGCATCAGGATCTTGGGTTTCCCCATCAGCCCCCGGCCGATGGCAGCCATCTGCTGCTGTCCGCCGGACAGTTCGCCCGCCAGGGAGTTCTCCTTGATCTTCAGGTCCGGGAGCAGCTCATAGACCATCGCAAGCGTCTCCTTCCGGTCCTTCTTCGCCTGGGGCGTCATGGAGCCCAGCTCCAGGTTCTCCTTCACCGTCATGTGGGAGAAGAGCTTGCGGCCTTCCGGCACCTGGATCACGTTGATGGCCGGGATCTCCCAGCAGTTCATCTCATGCAGCTTGTGCCCGTCGAAGACGATGCTCCCGGATTTGGGTCTCAAAATCCCGCTGATGGCGTTGATGGTGGTGCTTTTGCCGGCTGCGTTCGACCCTACCAGCGCGATGATCTTGCCGTCCTCCACTTCCATGTTGACGTCCCACAGCACCTGCACGTCTCCGTAGGCGACGTTTAAGTTCTCTATCTTAAGCATGGTGCCCACCTCCCAGATATGCCGTGATGACCTTCTCGTTGGAAGTGACTTCCGCCGGGGTGCCTTCCGCCAGCTTCTCGCCGTGGTGCAGCACCAGGATCCGGTCTGAAAGCTTCATCATCGACGCCATGATATGTTCGATCATGAAGATGGTGATGCCGGAATCCCGGATGCTCCTGATCAGCGGGATGATCTCCTCCACTTCCGTGGGGTTAAGCCCCGCCATGACTTCGTCAAGAAGCAGAAGCTGCGGTTCCGTGGCAAGGGCCCTCGCCACCTCAAGTCGCTTCCGGTCGGATACGGTCAGGCTGTTTGCCAGGACTTCCTCGTTATGCAATAGCCCTACCTTCTCCAGCGCGATCCTGGCCTTCTCCCTTGCGTGGGCTACGCTGCCCGTCACATTGAACGCGCCCACCATGACATTCTCAAGCACCGTCATGCCCCCGAAGGGCCTTACGACCTGGAAGGTCCTGCCGATGCCCGTCCTGCAGACGTCGCTCGGCCTCTTGAGCTTGCTGATCAGCTTGCCGTTGAAGTGGATCTCCCCGCTTGTCAGGGGATAGGTTGCGTCTATCATGTTGAATATCGTCGTCTTGCCTGCCCCGTTGGGCCCGATGAGCCCCAGGATCTCTCCCTTTTCTATGGTAAAGCAGACTTCATGCACTGCTTTCAGCCCTGAAAAATTCTTGCAGATCATATTTGCCTCTAGCATTTCTTACCCTCCTTTTTCAAAAGCTTCCTGCTGAAGCTCTTGCAGAACCCGACGATCCCGTTGGGCATGAAGGTCACTACAAGGATCAGGATCAGGCCGAATATCACGAAGTTCAGCCCCATGAACTTTCCGCCCAGGGCGCCCCTTAAAAGCTCGTTCAGCGGCGTCAGGATGAAGGAGCCGATGATCGGCCCGATGGCTGTGCCGGATCCCCCGACCACCGCCATCATGGCAAACTGGTTGGACAGGGTCGACGTAAATACGGAATGGGGCTCGATGAACAGCAGGAGCTGGGTGTAGAAGGATCCGCAGATGGACGTCAGGAACCCGCTGATGAGGGTGGCGTAAAGCTTGCACCTCGCCGTGTTGATCCCCAGCGCCTCCGCCGCCTCATGGTCTTCCTTCAAAGCCGTCAGGTAATACCCGAACTTCGAGCGCTCGATGTACAGCGACACCAGATAGATCACCAGCATCAGCAGGAACGCGATGTAATAGTAGGGGGCCTTGCCTAAGAACTGGAAGTTCAGGAAGCTGGGCTTGAACAGGATCGTTACGCCCACCTGGCCTCCCGTCACCGGCCTTGCCCAGATGCACAGGAGCCTCAGCACTTCCGCGAACGCCAGCGTAGCCAGCGTGAAGAACGGCCCCCTCAGCTTGAAGCAGGGGTAGCTGATCAGCCCTGACACCACCGCGGCTATCACAGCCCCGACGAGCATCCCAAGCCACGGCGTGATCCCGAAATAATTGTACAGCAGCGCCGTCGTGTAGGCCCCGATCCCGAAGAACGCCACGTGGCCCAGGGATACCTGCCCGCCGTAGCCTCCGATGATGTTCCACGCCCCCGCTGAGGCGGCGTACAGGAAGATCAGGATGAAGATATGCAGTAAATACGGATTGTCCAATATCTGTGGCAGTATCAGGAATACCAGGACCAGCACCACGGATATCACCTTGTTATTGAAAAGCTTTGATCCTGCCATTGCATTCAATTTCTTTGCCATTAGAGTCCCACCTCCTCTGAACCGCGTCCAAGACTGATCAGTCCCGACGGCTTCCACAAAAGGATCAGGATGAAGATTATAAAATACACTGCCTCTTTCAGCGCCGGGTCGATGAACGCTCCCGCAAGCGCTTCAATAAGGCCGATGAGCAGGCCTCCCAGGAAGGCGCCGAACATATTCCCAAGGCCTCCAAGGACTACCACTACGAATGCGATCAGGCCGAACAGCGCCCCGATCGACGGATATACGAAGTACATGGGCATAAGCAGGGATCCCGCAAGCCCCACAAGGGCCGATCCGATCCCGAACGCGATCACGTAGATCCGCTTCACATTAATGCCCATCAGCAGCGCCGCCTGGCGGTTCTGCGACACTGCCCTGATCTGCTTGCCGATATCTGTCTTGTATAACAGCGCATACATGACCACCGCCACAAGAAGGGCGGCTAAGAATGCGATCAAGCGGGGGATACTGATGCTCAGGTCACTGATGTTGATGACTGCGGTGCTGTAGCTGACTTTGATGGAACGGTAGTCGGCGCTCCACAGCATAAGCGCCAGATTTGATAACATGAAGCCCAGTCCCAGTGTTGAAAAGATTTTAACTGTGGCAGGCGCTGCCAGTATCGGCTGGATCATGATCCGCTGCACCAGCGCTCCGAACAGGAAAAATACCGGTACGGTGATGATCACGGAAACATACGGGTCCATTCCGAACAGTACGTTGACCCAGTAGACCAGGAACATAGCCACCATTAAAAATTCGCCGTGTGCAAAGTTGATAACCCGGACGACTCCGAAAATCATCGTCAGGCCCATGCTCACCATGGCGTAGATACCGCCCAGCATTAAACCGGAGATAAGTACCTGCATAAAATACATAATTGTTCCTCCTTGAGTTTGGTAACATACGGAAATTGTTTAACGCTTTGAAGCGATAATTTCCTATGTTATCACATAAGGATTTATCGCCCGCAGGCGATAAATCCTTACGTATTTTTCGTGACGCTTATTGCTAGTACATGTTGGCGGTGTTTAGCCGAATTTCCGTTATTTCAGATCGGCTTATTCAAAGGGTTGAATTCTGTGCTTAGCGAAGGATTCGTTTCCTTACAGGGCTTCTTTTTCAGCCCATGTCGGCATCGGTACGACAGCATCCGTCACAGCGTACTGTTCAGGCCATACCGCAACCAACTGCTCCTGTGTCCACATGAACATTACCGCAGGCGCGTTTATATTCTGCCCTCTTTCGTCAAACTTGACGCCCCAGCCGCCGGTATAAGTACCGACAGGTTTGTCCATGGAAGCCGCGGCTTCCTTGATTGCGTCTTTGTCCAGTGATCCGGCCTTCTCGAGGACTTCAAGCATCATCTGAGCGCCTACATATTCGCCGAGGGAATGTCCGGAACGGGGATCCTGACCGTAAGTTTCTTTGTAATATGCGATGTATTCGTCCAGGCCTTTTGCGTTGTCTTTGTTCATGGCATACTGCGGCCAGTCTACGTCGTAAATTCCATAGATTCCTTTGCCGATACCTTCCTGGGTATCCTTCATAGCCCAGCCGGCGCCTCCGCCGATCCAGACTTTAGGCTGGAAGTTCAGTTCCTGTGCCTGACGGCCCATCAGGATCGCGTCGGATACATAGGAAATTGCGAGGAAGGCGTCCGGATTGAAGCTCTTTGCATCCATGATTACGGATGAAAGATCGACGCTTGTCGCGGCGTAAGGGATCTCTTTAATATTCGCTTCGGAATATCCGAGACTCTTGAATTGCTCTATCGCCGCTTCCCCTACGGATGTGCCGAACAGGGAATCTTCATGGGCGACGACGATCTTTGAGGACGCTTTGTCTATTCCGAGTTTCGGCAAAACAGCCTGGTCATAGAAGTTGGCCTGGCCCTGGCCGAAAGCGGTAGCGTCGGAACAGGTTCTCCACAGATACGGATATCCCTTATTCATGATATCTGATCCGATTCCGCCTAATTCAAAATATGGAATCTCATAGCGGGCACAGACGTCGGATACGACGTTCGCCAATGCGCTGGAATAGGCTCCAAAGAGCAACGGCATACCTTCTTTTGTGATGAGACGTTCTGCTTCTGTCTGACCTGCGGTTACATCAGGAGCGTCGGCAATAACCAGCTCGATCTGTTTTCCCCACAGTCCGCCCGCCTTATTCACTTCGTCGACAGCCAGTTGGGCTCCGCGCAGGCTTTCTTCACCGAGCAGGGCATTCGCTCCGGAAAGCGGATATACCGCTCCGAGCTTAACGGTTTCAGCTGCTGCGTCTCCGGTATCGCCCGAAGGTTCCTCTGTCGTTCCTCCTCCGCCGCATCCGGTGAATACCAGAGAGAGGATCATGATGATACAAACCAATAAACTAATTCTTCTTTTCATTTTTTCCTCCTAACAGTCATAAATAGAATTTTCGTAGGCATTATGAATGTACTATTTAAATAAGCAATTCCTATGCCATTGCTTGACCATGCCGGCACAGAACTTGTCGATATTGCCGCAGAGGTTGGTAATTGGCTCTTTGTTGTATCACAAGCCTGGTTTACTCTGAATTGTAATAAACGTTGTTATGGTCGTTTAATCCAATTTCAAATTGACCTAATTTGATTTCAAATCAGCTTTCCGACACTTTCTAACACAATAACCTAGTTTTTTATGAATGTCAAACAATGTCCAGATTCGCGACAAACGCCAGAGAAGGCTGGAAACCAGCCTTCTCTGGAATACTATGTAATGAGGAGAGAATAATTTGTATGTCAACTCAACAACAATCTTTTAACTGTCCCGTGAAAACCGGGTTATACCGTTTCCACAACGACCGTGGTTCCCATACCGCCTCCGGCGCAAAGGGTCGCAAGGCCGTATTTGTTTCCGCGACGCTTCATCTCGTAAAGCAGGGTGATGATGATCCTGACGCCGGTGGCTCCCACCGGATGGCCCAGCGAAATTCCTCCGCCGTTTACATTCAGGATCTCCCTGTCGACTCCAAGCTCTCTTTCCACTGCGATGCACTGGGCGGCAAAGGCTTCGTTGATCTCGAACAGTTCGATGTCCTCAAGCGAAAGCCCCGCCTTCTCAAGCGCCTTCTGGGAAGAGCTTACC
>DATMXY010000190.1:0-4835 GCA_035561275.1 Anaerovoracaceae bacterium
CTGCTGCAGTGCGGTATAGACTTCGCCGAAGCCCATGGGGGTCGGATTTGCACCCATCATCTGGAACATGTCTATGTACAGGGCGGAATCCATAACTCTGAACTTGATGCCTTTCATGTCGGCAACGGTATTGATAGGCCTGACGTTATTGGACATGCATCTCGCGCCGTCATAGTTGTAGCCAAGGCAAACAAATCCGTATTCTTCCATCCATCCACCGATCATATCGCCGAATTCACCTGTGAATGCCGCGTCCATCTGTTCCTTTGATTCGAAGAGATACGGGAGGTTCATTACCGCAAACTTTTCGTCGTAGTTTGTGAAAACTCCGGAGCCCGGGACGGTCATCTGGACTGTGCCGAGGCCGATTGCCTCAACGACGTCGCTGTCGTCGCCGAGTTCGCCGTTGGAATAGATCTCCAGGGTGAGCACGCCGTCGGATTCCGCGGCAATGTATTCGCCGAACTTGACCAGCGCCTGATGAATGGCTCTGTCTTCCACCTCAACGTGGGCAGCTTTGATGATGATGGGTTCAGGTGCCGCGCCTTCTTCAGAAGGTGCCCCCGCAGGCTCTTCCGCGCCGCCGCAGCCTGCGAATCCAAGTGTCAATACCAGAATCAATAGCATTAAAATTAGCTTTTTCATTTTCTTCCTCCTTGTTTTAATGGACAAACTTATATAACATCAGAAATACCGCTTTCCGTATCCCTGCATGTTTCTCTTCACTTAATGTTCTGCAATATGTTTCTTATGAAGTTACTTTAAATTAGCCAATTTTTTAAAACGGTCGATCGAGTTGATTTTAATGCCCAGCACCTCGGCCACATTGAATTTTGCCTCCACGCCCACGGTCATCCTTGTGTGCGGCTCGCAATAGGGAAGTCCCAGGCCAAGATTCACCCTTACTTCCGTCATGTCGACGACGTCACAAAGCTGCTCCAGCGTTACGCCCAGCTTGTTCGCGACATATGATTTTGCTTCGTTAAGCCTCATCTTGTGGTTTAACTGCATCCTCATGACCATGTCGCCCGCTGTGCGCATGCCTCCCATTCCGGCGGAAACCGCATGAATGGCTTCCATTCCGATGGGATCGCCCACGCCGATCTACAAGCCGTCGATTTTACAGATCTCGATCATGCATTTATCCGCTCTGGATACAACGTCGGTGGGAACATTGTCGCACATCGGCACCGCGCAGACTCCCATACCGGCGTTGGGATGGATCGGGATCTCCGCCGCTTCCGAGCACGCTTTGATAAAGGTGCAGACCCTGGCGATATTCCAGGGGAACGATCTGCTGCTGTTGGTGTTGACCACCGGCCCGAAGATGGATACGCCGGCCTTTTCGGCGACCTTGACCTGCTGGTGCGGGTACAGGCCGGCAAGGCGCTGTCCCTGGTACTTCAGCCTTCCGTGCATGCCCAGGACAAACTCGTTAGCCATGCCCATTTCGATCCCCATGTTCGGGAAATCCCTGCTGATGATCTCAGAAGCCTTCAGGGCAGCCAGAAAATCCGCGTCCCCGGCGCCGCCGGTGGTGTCCATGTTGATCCCGTCCGCTCCGGCATCGTCCATCATTTCCGCCAGGTATACGATATCCTTTACAGCTAGCTCGATGGCCTCCTCCTGGGCCGCGAGCGCTTCCATGACCTTCCCCTCGGGCAGCAGCACCGCCCAGTTTTCCACCGGGCCGTTGGGCTTGGTATAAAAGCCCAGATTCGGCATGGCCCCGAACAGGACGGGAAACGTGGTTTTATCCAGCGCGTTTTTCAGAAGGCCGGCTTCCCTGTTGGCGACTCCTTTCGAGGTCTTGAAATTAAAGTCGGTGTTCCCAAGGTCCACGGAATCACCGCCCAGCAGCCGCTCATGCACCATGGCCTGAACGCTCCGCTCGATGGGGACCTGGCATTTTGTCTCGAACTTATGGCAGCCGCAGTCGGTGGTGGTCACGATTTCCATACCCCGCTCCACGCCTACGATGCCGCCCGGCATCGTAACGATGTCATAGATCAGGTCCATTTCCCCTTCCGATAACGGGTCGATCTTTCCGCGTTCGGAGGCGTCTTTGACTCCCTCGCCGATATCCGCGCGGATTTCATCCGCAGTCATGTAAATTCCAGAACCGTCGCCCATTCGGGTAAAATATTTTTTGGCCGCGTTACTGCTTGTCATGGTCTTTTCTGTATAATTATTTCTGATTATACTCTCCTTTCTTTGCTTAATTTTCTTCTTTATTTTGCGTAATGCTGTGCTGCCGCGCCCTCAGGCTCATTTACGTACGCCTTTGTACGTATCCTTCGCCTTTGTACGCGGCGGCCGCCTTTACTCGTAAGCTTCATTCAGGATATTTTCAATGTCTGCCGCTTCCAGCTTGCAGGGATTGATGGGAAGCAGGCGGTACGCCATGGTCCCCTCGATGATCTTTGAAAACAGACGCTTCTCGATATTGACCCGGGGATCCGTCAGCTTCGTGGGAATCCGCAGGTCCAGGTTGAGCTGCATCACCGCCTCAGCCGACAGTTCAGCCGCCTTCCTCAGCGGCAAGCCGTCGACCTTTTCGCCCAGCGCAGCCGCAATGTTCCGGAACTTTTCCAGATTGCCGACGCAATTGCGCTTCATGGCGTAGGGCAGGATCAGCGCGTTGGCCGCGCCGTGGGAAATATGGGATACGCCGCCCATGGCCTGGGCGATGCCGTGCACGACGCCCAATCCGCCGTTCATGAAAGCCGCCGCTCCCATGGTGCTTGCGAGGGCCATGTTGGTCCTCGCTTCGATATTGCTTCCGTCCGCCGTTGCCAGCCTCAGGTTTTCCGCCACCAGCTTCATGGTATGCAGCGCCAGCGCGTCGGAAAATGGTTCCGCGTTAAGCGATACATAGGCTTCGATGGCATGGGTCAGGGCGTCCATTCCCGTAGTCGCCGTGATAAACGGCCCCAGACCGACGTGCAGCAGCGGGTCGATGACCGCCATTTTCGGTATGATATATTCGTGAGTGACCGACAGCTTGATTTCGTTCTGCACATCCGTTATGACGGACGATGCGGTGACCTCGCTGCCGGAACCCGCCGTGGTCGGCACCACGACCAGAGGCATGGCGGGCCTCACAACAGTTTTGGAGCCTCCGAAGAGATAGTCCCTGATGGAGCCCTCATGGGTCTGGAGCAGACACATGGCCTTCGAGTTGTCGATGGAGCTTCCGCCGCCAACGGCGACCACCACGTCGGCGCCGCTGTTCCTGAGGACCGCCGCCGCCTCGTCCACCTGCTCGATGGTGGGATCGGGCTTCATTCCCGAGTAGACTTCATAGGGAAGCCCCGCGTTCTCCAGGGAGGCTTTCACGGCGGCAACCACCGGGGTGGTCACCAGAAAGCTGCCGGTGCCGATAAAAACCTTGCCGTATCCCATATCTTTGAGCATCTTGCCCAGCTGTGCGGTGATGCCCACGCCAAACCTTATCTTGGTCGGTAATTTAAACTCAAATTGTTTCACAATCATCAAACTCCTTTCGCATTGCAAAGGATTTTATTTCGCGGAAGCGGCGGCCACAGCCTCTTCAAAGATGGCCAGGCCTTTGTCCAGATCTTCCCTCGTCACATTCAACGGCGTCGCGAACCGGAACCCGTTGCCGTAAACGCCGCAGCTTAAAGTCAGCATCTTCTTCTTGAAGCAGTAGTCCTTCACGGCGTCAAGGGCGGCGGCGCTGGGAGAATTGTCTTCCGGATTTACAAATTCCGCGGCCACCATAAGGCCAAGACCTCTGACGTCGCCGATGATCGGATATTTTTCCTTGATTTTGCTCAGCCGCTCTTTGAGATAGGCGCCCTGCTTGTTCACATTCTCCAGTATGTTCTCTTCCTCCATCAGCTCGAGGACCGCCAGGCCGGCGGCAGCGCAGACCGGATGGCCGCCAAAGGTGGTTCCGTGCTGGCCGGGAAGCCATTTGTCCATGATCTCTTTTGTGCTTGCGATGGCTGACATCGGCAGCCCGCCTGCGATGGCTTTGCCCATGGTTATGATGTCGGGAACGATCCCGAAGTTCTCGCCTGCGAACATTTTACCGGTCCTCCCGTATCCGGACTGGATTTCATCGAAAATGAGGAGGATCCCGTGTTTTTTCAGAAGCTTGGAGATCTCATCCAGATACTTCTGCGGCGGGACGACATATCCGCCTTCGCCCATAAGCGGCTCCATGATCACGGCGGCGACATTTCCCGGATAGATCAGATAGTCGAAGAGCCACTGCAGTTCTCTTAAACATTCAAGGCTGCATTTCTCGCAGGTCGTATTGTAGGGACATCTGAAACAGTTCGGATAAGGGGTGAAATAAACCGAAGGCAGCAGGGGTTCAATGTTTTTCCTGTACTTGGAGTTTGATCCCGTAACGGAAGTCGCTCCCAGGGAACGGCCGTGGAAGGATCCTCTCATCGCTATGATCCCGGGCCTGCCCGTATAGTTCCTCGCAAGCTTGATGGCGCCGTCTATGGCTTCCGAACCGCCGTTGCTGAAGAATATGACATTTAAGTCGCCGGGCGTATGCTGTGCGAGCTTTTCTGCGAATTTTAAAGTGGACGGATAATTTACCAGGTTGAAGGACGCGTCCACCAGCTTGTCGATCTGGTTCTTCATCGCTTCGATTATTTTCGGATGGCAGTGCCCAAACGCGTTTACCGCGATACCCTGTACGAAATCCAGGTACTCGTCCCCGTTTACGTCGGTCACGTAACAGCCCTTCCCCTTTTCAATAATGAGATCGGTGCTCTTGGCCAATGCAGGGCTCAGATATTGTTTGTAGTCATCGAATTTCATAATAAACCTCCTATTATGCTTTATAACAA
>DATMXY010000191.1:0-6928 GCA_035561275.1 Anaerovoracaceae bacterium
AGCTAAAGGAGCCGCCCTGCGCCATGCATATCGGAAATTATTACCTTTCTTTCATCAAAGGCCTTGTGACCCCGTTTTGCAGCGAGGACAGCTTCCTGGGCAGCCTGCTCATCGGCCAGTATGGTATTCTGACCATGACTCCCGCTTATCTGTTCGGTCTGCTCCTTCCCCTTGTCGCGGGGTTCTATTTTTTACATCACGTACTGGATGAATCCAGGCTGTTTCCCAGAATCGCCGGATATTTAAACAAGCCTCTTCATTTTCTGGGCCTGAACGGGAATGCAATCGTCCCGCTCGTCCTGGGTTTCGGCTGCGTGACCGTGGCTCTGATCTCCACCGCGATACTGGGTACCAGAAGGGAGCGTCTCATCGCTTCCGTTCTGCTCTGCATCGCGGTTCCCTGTTCCGCCCAGGTCGCCATTATATTTTCTTTTGCTTTCCTTCTTGGTCCAAAGTATTTCCTGTTTTACCTGTCCCTCATATTCTGCATCTTTCTCCTGCTTGGAACACTGCTGAACCTGCTGCTTCCCGGCGCCCTGAAACCGGTGGAACTTCCTGCTCCGCCGCTTCAATTTCCCGACCTGAAAAAAATCGTAAAAAAAACCGCCGGGGAGGCGGTAAGTTTCCTGAAAGAGACAGCTCCTACCTTTCTGATCGGCGGAATAGCCGTGGCAATCCTGGATTATTATAACGGCTTTATGATACTGCGCCGGTGGTTTGCGCCAATCACCGTCGAATTCTTAAGAATTCCGGAAAATGCAACAAACCTGTTTGTCATGAGCATCATTAAAAGGGATCTGGGGGCGGCGGGCTTTTATTCCATGGTGATGAACGGCAGCTTTACGCAAAAGGAGATCCTTGTCACCCTGATCGTCCTCACCCTGTTCGTGCCCTGTTTCGCTTCCCAGATGATCCTGTTCCGGCAGGGAAAGGCGCGGGTAGCCGTTCTCATATGGCTCGGCAGCTTTGCCGTCGCGTTTGCCGTCGGAGGACTTGTCAGCCGGCTTATTATTTGATTGTTCTATTGATTTTACTCATCCGTGTCATTCTGTTCCGCAGCCGGCGAATCGTAGAAGACGCTTACGGCATCCTTATTTTCTTCGTAGATTTTCCTGAGAACGTCATTCTTCAATATATATTCACAAGTATTGATGAGCCCCACGGATTTCAGATATCCTTTATAACAGTCTTTGACGGGCAGCGTTTCTCCCGTTTTTGGATCCCATGCCCTTCCGTTTTCAAAGACGCCGTCCCTTGACATTTCATAAGCGGCATCGTCGCTGAAAAAAGACCCCTTGACCATATAGGTCTGCTCCGCCACAAACCCGGAATCGACGGTCAGCAGATTGTGCCCCAGATAAACCGTATCCAGCGAATCAAAGCCCATCAGATATGCGACGGTGGGCATAAAGTCAAGCTGTCCGCCGACGGTGCTTACCGTCTGATGAATGTCCTGCTCTGCTCCGGGTACCGTAATGATGAGCGGTATGTTCATCATGGTATCAAAATCGTAATCCTTCCCTAAGAACCGGGATACGGATTCAAAGATTTCCTCGTCCGTCTTCGGCAGCCCTTGGTGGTCGCCGTAAAAGGCTATGATGGAATCGTCATAAATCCCAGCGTCTTTCAATTCCTGCATCAACTGCCCAAGAGCCCAATCGGTATAAGCGGCGCTGTTGAGGTAATTGCCGAAGATCGTCCCCTCATCCTCCGGTAAAAGCTTGATAAACCGGTATTTATCCAGCATAAGGTAGGGGTGATGGTTTGACAGTGTGATGATGAAGCTGTAAAACGGCCGGGTCAGCTCTTTCAGATACGTGATTGCCTGCTTGAAGAACTCGGAGTCCGTCAGCCCCCAGCCCATCCATTCGGTCATATCGAACTGCCCGATGTCCGTTCCGCCGATCCCGCCGTAAAAGGTATCGAAACCGAGGCTCTTATATGCTTCCTCCCGGTTCCAGAACGTTCTGTCTTCATGGGCGTGAAAGACCGCGGTCTCATACCCCTGCTCTTTGAGCAGGACCGGAAGCCCTCTGAAATAATTGTCCGCGAATAATTTATAGGTATAGCTTGAGATGCTTCCGTATATGGAATTGTTCGTCGCAAACTCGGCGTCGGAGGTGTTGCCACTGCCGATCTGCTGGTAATAGCGGTCAAAATAGACCGTATTGCCTTTTATGATCTCATTCAGGTTTGGAGTGAGCTCCTGCCCGTTGTAGGTTTTATTGATGACTAAATTCTGGAGGGATTCTATCTGGATCACAATGAGGTTTTTCCCCTTTGCGACGCCGAAAAGCGGGCCCTCTTTCTCTTTCTCATAGCTGTCTTCAATCGCGTACATGTAACCGGAGTCTTTGTCGAGCACGCTGTTCCCGGTGATCTTGTTTATCACATCCTTGATATGGTAGCTGTATATCTCCTGATTGGACAGGGATGTGATCAGGTAGCTGGCGGAGGAATTGAAGACCAGCAGGCACAGTAAGATCAGCGCGGTCACCTGCTTTTTATGGCCCGATACCCCGACCAGTACTATCCCTTTTGCCGCAAGCAAATATTTCATTGCCTGACCGGATGTTCCGGCCGACTTAATGACCGGCCCTTCGGCGGGGGCTTCTTCTAAGAGAGCCTGGGCGGTGGTCCCTGACGGCTCGACGGCCGGAGTTTCTGTGAAGGTTCCGGACGGCTCGACGGTCGGGGCCGCCTGCCGCCTGCGGCGCCTCGACGGCGTCGACCTGCGCCTCATTGCAAGCGCTCCGAGCGCCAGTACGGCGTCGGCCAGGATCAGGAAAAACCACGGCTTTATTACTTCTTTGATGCTCCCCGTAATGTCTCCCAGCACGCCGACGGCGCCGAGCATGTTGACAGACAGATACCGGTTGAAAAAGCTGCTGTATGTAAGGTCGCAGAACATCAGAACGGACAGCAGCAGATAAACCGCCGCCGGGATCCATTTATTCTTAAAGGAAGCAAATAAAAGGTAGGTCAATACGCAGGTGATCAGCCAGACCAAAAAGAAATTTGCGGCAATGCCGATAAGTTTATAAAACAGCAGGAGCTTCAGGGGAACCGCTATCGCTGCCGCCAACGCGGGGACCCCGTATTCAAAACGAACGTCCGACCACTTCCCTGTCAGTGAATTCAATAGATCAGCCGGCATCCTCTTTATGATTCTTAATGGTTTCGTGGACTGTATAAATTCCTTATATCGTTCAAACATTTCAGCGCTCCTGTTTCAGACTTGACTTGGACATTATATTATATTTTTGCAATCCGGACAAGAATTTACTGTGCAAATTCATAGAATCTTCACATTGGTTTTACTTGTAATGCGCAAGGTTTTCCCGGAACAGCCTTACCAGTTCCTCTGTCTCATCGATATAATAAGGGCGAGCCGGATTCCCTTCCGCGTCCCGGTCGCAGCCGTCCCACCATACCGCCGCCTTGATCCTTTTATATTCAACAATATCCCGGAACATATCGGAGACCCAGCCCTCTTTGCTGCCGCCCACGCTGCTGGAGGAAAACTCGGTGATCATGAGAGGCTTTTCGCAGAGGGCGGTATACCTCTCATACAAAGGATCATAAAGCTCACTGAACGACCTCCAGGTTTCGTCCGGATAATAGGTCCCCGTATTATAAGCCGTCATGCCCACCACGTCCACGTATTCGTCCCCGGGATAATAGCACAGCTCGTCGTTCCATTTAAAATCCGGAAAAGACCTGCCGTTGGGGTTCCAGACCCAGATCACGTTGTCTGCGCCCGCATCCTGAAAAATCTGATGGACGTAGCGATAAAACGCCTTGAAAATTTCCGTGTCTTTTGACGTGTGATGGGAGGAGTAGGGGCACCAGTCCCCGTTCATTTCATTTCCCAGCCGGAAAAGCACCGGCTCTCCGGAATCGGCCACAGCCTTCGCATAATTTTTCAGATAGGGATCGTATGCCCCGTCCAGGACGTCATAGACCATATTCCCTTTTTCCGGCGATTGTCCCGCCGTCTGCAGCGTAAGTTCAAGGATACGACCTTCCTGCTTCGCGTTGGCCAGCGCGGCGGCCAGGCCCGGATGCATGTCCCGGTTTTCCAGGATCCCCGTATAATACAAGAGGATAGGAAATGTAAAATCGAGCTTGGCTTCTATTTTTTTCAGCTCGGTGAAATCCACCGGCGCGACGGCTTCAAAGATGCCCCAACGCAGCGGGGCGTCTTCTCCGAAGTACTTCCCGTATACCCCGGCGGTCTTTTCGTCCCAGCCCGGGTGTTCTGTCTGACGGATTCTCCGGACATAAGGCTGTGCCGTTTTGTCAGCAAGCGTCAAGCTTCTTACCACGTCCAGATAACTTTTATTTACAAACGGCTGGCTGCTCTTGAACAAGAATGTGATCACTTCCCGTTCCGACAGCGGAACCTCTACAGACGCGTAATGGCGTTTATCGTTTTCCACCTTTGCCAGTGCCCTTCTCGACCATTGGAGGAAGGACGCCGTCCAGTCCCTGATTTTTAATTTCCCTTCCAGTTCTTTATCATGGTCGGCGTCGTTATCGATAAACCGGTTGGAGTAGTTGATATAGCTGTTGATCCCGGATCCAGTCGTATCCTTGATTTCCTGCCGGTAGATTTCGATCCTGAGGCTTTCATTCTCCAGCACCGCCCTGATGTTGGAGTACCGCATGTCCGCTTCCATGCCTCCGGGGATCTGTATCGCATACCCGTCGACTTGATTGGAGAAAAGACTTGTCCCGCCATCAAGTTCAGCGACGGTATACGTTTCCTTCTGTTTCTGTACGTCCTCCAGCAGCCATTGCGCTTCCCGCATCTGCTTCTGAATGTCCTGAACCGGCCTTTGCGCCTCCCGGATCTGGCTTTGCAGGACTCTCTGGGTTACCTCCCGTACCGGTATTGGTTCACCGGCGCCTTCTGCCGCCGCCTCTTCCCGCTGCCGCTCCGCCGTATTCGATTTTCCCTTTTCCGCTGCCGCCAGCCTCTGCGCATACTGATCCGTATAAACCGCCGAAACGGCCAGTACGATCACCAGCATAGCGCTGAATCTCCTCAGAAAGCCGACTTTCATCCAATTTTGCTCCTTCATAAATCGTGAATTATGGTCTCTACGGCATCTCTATCTGTAATAAACTCGTAATGATATCTTCATATTTGAGCCATAGAAAACAATTCCTTTATAGTATATAATGGTTGAAAAGCCGATAATTTATGATAAAATTTGCCTGCATAATAAAGGGTATTTTAATGAAAAAAAAAGTAATTTCAGGAATCATTATATTTTGCCTTATTATGACGGGCATCAACAGCGGGCTGCAACTCTGGCTTCCGGCTTACGGAGCCGACGACGGCTCCTTCACCCTGGTATATAACAACAAAATCATAAACCAGAGGGGTTACGTCGTTAACGGAACGCCTTATCTCCCCGTTGAAATGATTGGAAAATATGCCAATAATCCGGGAATTACGGTGGATCAGAAAAGCAAGCAGCTGATCATCGATATCGCCTCGCAGAATATTATGATGGCCGACGACGCCACAACCAATTTTATAAAAACGTATGCCGGCAATGTTTATATCCCTCTTTATGCAATCGAGGAAGACCTGTATTTCCCGCTGAATACGACAGAACAGTTTTATAAGCTGAGCTATACCGTCTCCGGCAATACCATCAAAATTCGGGATTACTCCGGCACGGACAAGATCGCCAAAATCAATCAAAGCGGCGCCCAGGCCGTTTCTTCCCTTTTTGACGGCGACGGAGATCGGGTGGAGTATAGCGGCGGAGAAACCGTATTCATAACAGGCGAAACAGACAATTACTATAAAATATCCGCGGAAGACGGCGGTACAGTTTATGTCATGAAAGACCAGGTCACCATATCGGAGATCGATTTATCCAAAGTCGACTTCTATGCGCCGAAAAAGACAAAACTTAACAGAGGCAGCCAAAAGATCAGCCTGGCATGGGATTACGTTTACAGTGTAACGCCCAATGCGCCAATGAAATACAACGGTCTGGACATCCTGTCGCCCACCTGGTTCGACCTCATCGTCGAAGGCGGCGGCAGCATTGAGAATCTCGGGGACAAAGGCTATACGGACGCGGCCCACGCCGGCGGTTATATGGTCTGGGCCACAATAACCAACAGTTTTTCCACCAAGGGTTCCACAGCCTTTACGACGAAAACCTTCAACAACAGCTCCCTGCTGAACAAATCCGTCGCGCAGTATATCTTCTATTCCAGCCTGTACAATGTGGACGGGATCAACATCGACTATGAGGATGTGGCTGACGGAGACGCGGCAGGACTTGTGGCTTTTACCGCACTGATGAGAAATTATACGGAAAGACAGGGTCTTGTCCTTTCGATCGATACCCTGATCCCCAGACCGTGGACCATTGAATACGACAGGAAAGCTCTGTCAAAATATGTGGATTACTTGGCGGTCATGACCTACGACGAGCATTATTCCAGCAGCCCTGCAGCCGGTTCCGTCGCGTCCCTTCCGTGGGTTGAAGACGCTGTGAAAGACCTCCTGAAGGATGTGTCCGCCTCAAAGGTTTTACTGGGCATCCCGCTGTACACCAGGATCTGGACCATGGACAGTTCCGGCAAAATCGTTTCGAATCCCGCCGTGAAAATGCCCGATGTACGGAGCACCCTGGAATCCATGAATCTGAGCCCCGTATGGCTGGATAAGGAAAAGCAGTATTATGCGGAATACCAAAACGGCTACGATACCAGCAAAATCTGGATCGAGGATTCCCGCTCCATCGCCAGCCGACTGAACCTGGTGACAAAATACAAGCTGGCCGGGGCCGCGTGCTGGCAGCTCAACCAGGGAGAGGATCGGATCTGGGACGTCTTCGACGGCATGCTGAAAAAGAATAAGTCCTTGAAAAATTACGAGAGTCCTTATTAAAAT
>DATMXY010000192.1:0-2786 GCA_035561275.1 Anaerovoracaceae bacterium
AAAAAAGTACCGGGAAAATTGAGTTTCCCGGTACTTTTTGTATAAAAGGCTGTAAATGCCGCTAGAAGCGTATAATTTTTGAAAAATCGTGCAGATGGCTGCCGGGATTTTCACTGCTTGCGCGGAGCAGATGGTTCATCTTGTCCAGACGCTCACCCGATTTAGGCGCTCCGTTTTTAGATATTTCGGAATGCAGTCCAAGGGACAGATCAGCAATGATATCTCCCACTACACCGCCTGCACGGCCGGAAGGAATGACTAACAATCCGCGCTTTTTTGCAAAATCATAGGCTTCGAGTGCTTCGGTGATGGTGCCTATCTGGTTGGGCTTGAGAATAAAACCGTCTACAGCTTTGAGATCATAAGCTTTGTTCAGCCTTTTTGGGTTGGTTGCGATAAAATCGTCACCGATGACAATAGTGCGTTTCAACTCCCGGTTAGCCTTCACAAAACCGTCCCAATCATCCTCGTCCAGGAGATCCTCTATGAAAACCAGCCTGAAGCGCTCTGTCAGTCCCTTGGCAAAGCCGATCAGCTCATCTGAAGAGACGCGCCGGCCTATAAGCTCATAGGTGCCTGTTTTGGCATCATACATTTCGCTGGATGCGCAGTCAAGTGCATACGCCATCTTGCTGGTAAAGCCGCATTCTTCAACAGCCTGTTCCATCAGCTCGAGTACCTCCGACGGGTCGTCGGTCGGCGCTGCCCAACCATAGGAGCGGCCGAGTATAGGCGGTACTCCCCTATTATAGCGAGTAATTATTGATTCCAGCTTCCAGTAAACTTGAATAGCCATTGAAATCGCCTGTTCCACCGAATCGGCACGGTAGGGTGCCAGCATAAATTCATTGAATGCCTGCGTGACATTCCCATTTTTTCCTCCGTTGATCACATTAAAGGTCGGCAGCGGGATAGTTTTGAGTGCTCCGCCTGCGATATAGCGGTACAGGGGAACACGCCGGGAGGCCGCGGCTGCCCTGCAGCAGGCAATGGAGATACTATAGATCGAATTCCCTCCAAGCTTCCTTTTGTCTGGGGTGCCATCCAGGGCGATCATTGCCTCGTCTATTGCCTTCTGGTCGAGTACATCCATTCCGATGAGCGCGGGTGCGATTATGTTATGCACTATGTCCACCGCCTTATGGACGCTCAAGCCGTTATAATCATTCTTATTGCCGTCCCTCAGAACAAAGGCTTCGTACTTGCCTACGGAGGTGCCTGTGGGAGCCGAGCCTCTGCCCATTGCGCCCCCCTCCGTGCAGATGTCCACCTCCAATGCGGGACGGGCCCTGCAGTCCAAAATCTGTCTTGCGGCGATTGTTTTAATCTTCGTATTCAAAATTGTACACCTCACTTTTCACTTGGGTCTTCCAGCGGGGGGACATACATAATGTTAAAATCACAGACGTTAGTGCCTGTATTACCGGTAATTACACAATCCCCGATACCGGTAAGCGCTTCGAAGCTTGCATGGCCCCTCAGCGCATCAAACAGGTCCACTCCGTTCCTGCGGGCTTCCGCGGCACTTTTTGAATCGGCGATTCCCCCGGCTGCAAGTGTTGTACCGTCCGTTCCCTCCGTATCTATCGACAGCATGCAGGCGCCTTTTGCCTTTTCTGCTCCGATGGCAAAGCCGATGACCATTTCCTGCGAGGGACCGCCATGGCCTTTGATAGCTCTGCTGTCCAAAATCGTTGTGACAGCTTCGCCTGCGCTTAAAACAACGCACGGTGGAGCAATGGGGCGGCCATGGTGTTGGATTTCACGGGCGATCGAAGCGAAAAACGAGCCGAACTCCTTGCTCTCGCCTTCTATGAAGGTGGTCAGAACCATCACGGGCAGGCCCATGTCCTCCGCGATCTCCCTGGCGTAGGCACAGGAATCGGGGAGAGTGTTGAGTTGAAAATAAGTATTGCGGGGAAAGGCTTTTGGTGTTTCTCCTCCGGGACCGCAAGATTGAAGATAATGGAGGACACGTTCCGGCAAGCGGTCGGCAAGGTTGTAATCCCTGATAACCTGCAAGGCGTTCTCAAGGGTGGTCTGGTCCGGCCCCATAGGAGTGCCGTAAAAGTTTGGCCATGGTACATTGATATCCTTCGTGGGAGGGTTGGTAACCGCATCGCTGATATTAAAGCCGATGAGCTCCGAACCCCTGGAGGAAATTCGTTCTGCGAGCCTTCCGCCGTTCATTTGTGAAATATGACGCCGTACGGAATTGATTTCGATGATATTTGCACCTGATTTAAGCAGCAGGTCGGTCGTATCTATTTCATCCTGCAGAGTAAGCCCCTCGACAGGGCAGCTCATCAGTGCTGAACTGCCTCCGCTCATCACACATATGAAAAGATCGTCGGCGCATGCTCCATCTACCAGCTTGAAAATCTCTTTGCATGCTTGAAGCCCATCCTGATTAGGCAGAGGATGACCGCCGACAAAGACTCTGGTTCTGGTAAAGGAATCGTTGGGTTCGGAGAGCTTGACTACGGCAATACCTGCCGTGAGCCGGTCGCCGAGTATCTCTTCAATGGCCATTGCCATAGCATTGCAGGCCTTTCCGCCTCCGATCAGGTATACATTCTTCTTCCTGGAAAGGTCCCAGCTTTTGACCCCGATATGGAGATAAGTTCCTTCTACGCGCATGATTGACTTTATGCGATGATAGGAATCCATCCTTTTCAGGGTTGCTTCGGTGATGTCAAGTACAATCCTTCTGGATTCAACATCGCCATGGCTGAGAAGCTTTTCTCTGTTTTTAATCTTGGGGTTAGCTATAACATCCATAACTG
>DATMXY010000193.1:0-2002 GCA_035561275.1 Anaerovoracaceae bacterium
ATAATTTTTTTTTTAAATTCTGGAGGAAAATCAATGGAAGACAGAACACTCGTGTGTCAAGACTGCGGTAAGGATTTCGTATTCACAGTAGGGGAACAGGAATTCTATAAAGAAAAGGGTTTTGATAACGAACCAAAAAGATGTAAGGAATGCAGAGACAAGAAGAAGAACGAGAGAAGACAGTTCAGAAATGACAGATAATCTGCAATAATATCTCACACCAAACATCTAATAAAACGCCGGACGCGAGCCCGGCTTTTTATTTTTCCGTTTCCGCACTTGGCCCTATCTATATTGAAGCTTTCTCATGAGCCAGACGTCCAATGCCGCCGCTATGACAGCCAGGCCTGCAACACTCACAAGGTCAAATGCGCCGGACAAGAAGGTCGCGGCCAGCCCCCCAAGGAATACCGCCTGTACTCCGATCAGCTTTACAGGCGGCAGTTTTTTCCCGGCGCATGCGTTCTGTTTGACGGAACCGTGCCGGCTATCGGTATAATGATCCGCAGCCGGTCCCGTTTCTTCTGCCTTCCTGAAGCTGCCGGTATTCCAGTAAATATAGCTGGCTTCCCGCTGCATCGTTCCCAGCATGCCGATCATCCCGTCAAGCCCCGGGTTTTTCAGGTGGATAAAATCTTTCAATTTCCTGAAATACTGCCCGGTATCGATATCGCGGTACAGGGCATCCATCTCATCAAGCAGGGCAGGAATCCTGCTTTGCAGGGTCAACTCCGGGTTTCCGCAGGGATAATAAGCCAAAGCGATCTTCCCGTTATCGGGATCGATAAAGACCGCATCGGGATGGGCTGTGATCCGTTCCGGGAAAATCAGATGGTTTTCCATACCTTTGATACAACCCAGGATCCCGGACAGTGTGTCAAGCGCGCCGCAGACGGGTTTCCGATTTTCCCTTGCCGCGGAGTCGGACGCCTGCCTTCCGATATAGTCCTTCAGTTGAATCATTCCCGTAAAATCATAATATGCAGTGTCTTTCCCGTCTTCGGTCAGAAAATACATCGGCAGGATATACGGACATTGGCTGCCGCCCAGCATCCTTTTCTCATATTCCTTTACCCTCTCCTCCATGGTCAGGGAAAATTTCCGCCTGCCGGCCGACTCCTCAATCTCCGCTTCCCCTGAAATGAATCGGATCCTGTTTCCTTCCATCGTTTCACCGTTACGCCCTTTCCGTTACTCTTGCCCTGCGCCATTCAGTTCCCGCCGCATTTCAGGCAGGCGGTATAACCTTTCTCAACAGCAGCCTCTTTTTCTATCTGAACGACATATTTGTCCACCAACGGGCACTCCCCCGTATGGTAAGAGCCCCCCGTCCGGAAGCAATACACCAGGCTTCCGTCGGGCAGGCCCCGGGAGTCACAGATGCTGCAAGGCTCATAGTTTCGCCTGATCTGAACAGACATGATCAGTTGCTTTGGTTCTGATGTGATATAAGTACAGTTTTCCCCGTGGTATCTTTCTCCTGACCGGGGAAAGATCCAGACCGGATCCGATCGTTTCTCCCTTTCCATTTCCTCAAAGGGCAGCGGATCCGCAGCCTCTTCCCTTCCGATAAAGCTCCGGAGCATCAGGGATTCTGAAACGGGCAGCGATTTTCGGAACGGAATGGGAAGCTTCACGTTTACCTCATAGTTCAGATCCATGGAGATCATGCCCGTCATGCCGGGGATCGGGTATAAATACAAAAACTGATCGATATCCACCGTTGAGATATTATCCCCGTTTTCATCGTATACCCGGTCCTTCAGACTTGCCTCAAAGTCAAGCTGCTTCACGAAGAAAGGGACCTCTAAAGGACTCCTCCCCGCTTCCGCGCTTAAAACCCTTGCTTCGTCGGTAAATGAGTGGAATACGGCTTCCTCAACAGACATGAATTTGATCAGATACGCGAAGGTCAGGACGCCGACGATGAAGAGGGGCAGAAATATAGCCGCTTCCACCGTAAGGAATCCCCTTTTGTCCCGCCGGAAATAATCAATATTTT
>DATMXY010000194.1:0-13348 GCA_035561275.1 Anaerovoracaceae bacterium
ATAGAGTATAATTTAGTAGTTGGTGTAGTAATCGAAAAGTCGATTGAAACCGACCACTAATTATTTTTTTCAGTTCTAACCTGGAGGGGCAAACCGTACGGCAAAGCCGGGCGCATGTCCGTCCAAATCTGAAAAGGAGTGAGAGTAATGGATTTAGGGCCGAGTCACGAGCGGATGAATACGGTAACTGAAAATGGTAAAGTCCTTGCTTTCACTGTAGCTTTCCAACGCCTGTAAAGCAGTCATAAATCAGTTTTTTCAATGATTTACATCTGCATAGGCCGTTATGCATCCTGTAAAGCGGTTGCGCATCTACATACGGTTTGAGCCGGGACCCCACATTTTCCTGCAAGTGACACAGTTACATCATGCAAGGAGGTAAAGTCCCATGGAAAATGAAAACGTAATGGATGCGATGATCCAGACGATTCTTGAGCTTTTGGAAACCAAAAAATACAGCAAAGCAAGAGATGAAATTTTAAAGAACAACAGCGTTGATGTCGCGGAAATCCTGGAAGAGATCATTGAGGAGCTTGGCATTGAAAAAGCCTTGATCCTGTTCCGGATCCTTCCAAAGGATGTTTCGGCGGAGGTTTTTTCGTACCTTCCCAGCGACGACCAGCTTGTAATTATTTCCGGCATTACGGAGAGAGAAATCCAGTTCATCATGGACGAGCTTGATTTCGACGATATGATCGACGTGCTGGAAGAGCTGCCGGCAAACATCGTGGATAAGATCCTGGAAAAAACAACAAAAGAGGAGCGCAGGCTCATCAACACATTCCTGAATTATCCGGAATCCAGCGCGGGCAGCCTGATGACGCCGGATTATATCAGCCTGAGAAAAAATATGACTGTCGCGGAGGCGCTGGCGTATATTAAAAAGGAAGGTATGGACAGCGAGACTGTCTACACCTGTTATATAAAAGATGAGGGCAGGAGACTGCTGGGCATCGTCTCCCTCAGGACCCTCGTCATTTCCGACGACCACGTCCAGGTGGGAGAACTGATGCATGAGGACGTTATTTACGTCAATGTGCTGGACGACCGGGAGGACGTAACCGATACGTTCAAGCGGTACGGTTTTCTGGCGATTCCCGTTGTGGACAATGAAAAACGGCTTGTGGGAATCATCACGGTGGACGACATCCTGGACGTCATCGACGAGGAGACTACTGAGGACTTCCAGAAAATGGCCGGTATGGCCGCATCCACGGAGGAGTACCTGGACATGAGCGTGTGGAAGCACGTCAAAAACAGACTGCCGTGGCTGTTTATCCTCATGTGTTCCTATGTGATAACCGGAGGAATCATTTCCAGCTTTGAATCGGTTTTGTCGAAGGTGATCGTTCTGGTCACCTATATGCCGATGCTCATGGGCACCGGCGGCAATTCGGGTTCCCAATCCGCTACGCTGGTGATCCGCGGTCTGGCTTTAGGAGACGTGGATACGAGCGATGTGCTGAAGGTGCTCTGGAAGGAACTCAGGGTCAGCTTTTTAATCGGCATTGTTTTGAGTGCTTTGAATTTCGCAAGGATCTATTGGATGGACGGAGAGGGTGCAATGGTTGCCCTGACCGTGTGCGGGGCTATGCTGTTTATTGTTGTCGCAGCGAAAACCATAGGGAGCATGCTGCCGATGGCGGCAAAAAAAGTCGGCATCGACCCGGCGCTGATGGCAAGCCCGATGATCGCGTCGCTGACGGATATGGTGTCCGTCGTATCATACTTTGCGCTGGCGGCGTTAATACTTGGGATTTAAGAGGAAAAAAATGAAAAATGATGGTTTAATTACGCAGGCTTATGTCAATACTTTCATTAAAGAACGTGAAAGGGATATACATAAGGGTGATTGCGGAAAGGTTCTGATCCTTGCCGGCTCAAAGGGCATGGCGGGAGCCGCGGTATTATGCGCAAGGGCTGCTTTGAGAACGGGCGCGGGCCTTGTCAGGGTTGCGGTACCGGAAGAACTTTTCCCCATCCTCCAGATCGGAGTGCCTGAGGCGACCTGTATAACCCGTGAACGTGTATTTGAGGACCTGACGCAATATTCGGCCATTGCCATCGGTCCGGGGTTAGGGGATGAAGTAAAAAATGGCGCCTTGATCAGAAAAATTTTGAATGAGACGGACAAGCCGGTCGTAATCGACGCGGACGGCCTTAATTTGCTGCGTAATGATCTGGAAGCCATGAAAAAAGCAAGGGCAAAGCTGATCATAACGCCCCATCCGGGAGAAGCTGCAAGGCTTCTTGATCAAAAGGCCGCCGAGATCAACAGGGACAGGCTGGGGTCCGCCAGGGGGTTGGCCTCTGCAACCGGAGCGGTTACGGTACTCAAGGGCGCCGGAAGTATAGTGGCAACACCCGAAGGGAAAACATATATTAATACAACAGGAAATCCCGGAATGGCGACCGGAGGGAGCGGAGACGTTCTGACCGGAGTCATTGCAAGCCTTGCAGGTCAAGGACTGGAACCTGAAGCCGCGGCGGCGGCAGGAGTTTTCCTGCACGGCCTGGCCGGAGATATGGCTTCGGAGCAGACGGGAGAGTATGGTTTAATCGCTTCAGACATAGCGAATTTGGTAGCCTTGGCAATCAAGAGCATCCTGGTATCCCGGGGGACGATGGAGAAATAAGGCATTTGACACGCGAGAGCTTCAAGAATTATAATGGTAGTAAGAATAGTTGTCGTCGGCAGCAACAGTTGAAGGAAATTCTTTGAGGTGGAACAAATGTCTAATTCATTCAAATTTGATAACGGTTTTTCATTGGATGCGAAAAATAAAATGAAAGCCGGTTACGAGGAAATGGGAATGCTTAATGTGAGTCTATCGGAAGAAGGACTTGATCAAGATAGAAGAGACCTTGAAAGCTATGAAAAATATTTAGTGGAGAGTGAATGACTTGATAGTTAAGAAAGGTGACATTTTTTTCGCAGACCTTAGTCCCGTCATTGGCTCGGAGCAGGGCGGAGTAAGACCGGTTCTAATCATTCAGAATGATATTGGAAATAAATATAGCCCTACGGTCATCGTAGCGGCGGTTACCTCCCAGATAAATAAGGCAAAACTGCCAACACACGTTGAAATCGGCGCACTGGGCCATGGATTGAACAAGGATTCGGTCGTGCTGATGGAACAGCTCAGAACCATCGATAAAAAGCGTCTAAAAGAAAAAATCGGCAGAGTGGATGACGACATCATCCAGGAAGTGAACGAAGCACTCACGATCAGTTTAGGGATCATAGATTTTTAACGACGGCACAGATCTTGAGTGCCTACGGTCGATTTGAACACAGATACTGATACAGATACAAGATTAAGTTTGCGCAAAATTAACAAGCAAGGGAGGAACAAATGAGAAAAATTGCAGCAGGATTGGCAATCGTATTATCGGTATTTGCTGTGACAGTGGCGGCTGCGGCTGCCGCCGACACACCCGGCTCGGAAGGAGACCCGGTGGTCACCAAAAGCTACGTTGACAGCCTGATTGCCCAGATCAAAGGCGGCGGAGGAGCTTCAAGCACCTATACCGTGGTTGAGGTCAAAGCCGGCCAGTCGTTACTGGGCGGCGGAGGAGCGGAAATTATCCTCCGCAGCGGTGAAGCGACCGCCTTAGACAACGGCGCCAACGGAATTTCCGATATCACCGGGGGGAAAGACCTGATGACAGGACAGAGCGTCGGTCTGAACCACCTGCTTCTTGTTCCGAAAGATGATGGAAGAGGAATCCATGCGGTAACGGATCTTTTCGTTATGGTACGCGGGTCCTATTCATTACAATAAAACAGGGGGCGTAACAAAACTTACAGGTTTTGCTTACGCTCCCTGTTTTCTGTACGATTGCTCAAATAATAGAACACTAATATTTGTCTGATTCCATTTCATTAAATTCGATTTTCAGCGGCCAGTCGGCGTCTCTGCCGGGTTTTTTGCCGATCTTTTCCGGCAGTTCAGGGGCGTTGCCGTCCTTTTTCAGCTGAAAGCGTCCTACCATTTCCTTGAGAAGCTCTGCCTGCCCGGAAAGCTCCTGACTGGCCGCGGCGCTTTCCTCAGCCGTGGCGGAGTTATTCTGAATCACCTGGGAGACCTGGTCAAGCCCCTTGGTGATCTGGGCTATGCCGGAGGCCTGCTCGTTGGACGCATCCGCAATGCTTTTTATGAGTTCTGCAGATTTTTCAATTTCCGCAACGATCTCTTCCAGTGCCGAGGCAGTATCATCGGCTATTTTTGTGCCGTTCTGGGCTTTATTGATGGAGCCTTCGATCAGCTCTGTGGTCTCATGGGCCGCAGCGGCATTTCTTGCCGCAAGATTACGGACCTCTTCAGCCACCACCGCAAAGCCCTTGCCGTACTCGCCCGCCCTGGCCGCCTCGACGGCGGCATTGAGCGCCAGGATGTTCGTCTGGAACGCGATGTCGTCAATTACTTTGATGATTTTGGAAATGTTCGCCGAAGAGGCGCTGATTTCCCTCATGGACTCCAGCATCTCATCCATCTTGTCATTTCCTTTGGTTGCCTGGATTCTACCTTCTTCCGCGAGCCGGCTGGCCTGGTTTGCATTGACGGCATTCTGTCTGGTCTGGGATGCGATTTCCGTGATGGACGCCGTCAACTCCTCAATGGCGCTGGCCTGTTCCGTGGAACCTTGGGCCAGGGTCTGGCCGCCGTCGGATACCTGTCTGGAACCTGCGGTTACCTGATCCGCCGCCAGGCTGATATCTCCCATGACCTGGTTCAGAGATTCGATGATAATATTCAGGGAATTTTTGATTTCAATAAAATCTCCCCGGTAGTCCGCCGTGACGGCAATCTCCAGATTCCCGCCTGCGATTTCCGTGAGAACGCCGGAAATTTCCGATATGTAGCTTCTCATATTGGCAATGGTTCCGTTCAGTGCGTCTTTGATCGCCGCGTGGTCGCCCTGATAATCTCCTTCCATCGCTGCCTGCAGGTTTCCTGCCGCCATTTCCTCCAATACGGAAAGAGCTTCGCTTACAGGCTTCCCGAAGGCTTCCAGCGTTTGATTGATCCCGTCCACCACATTTCTGAATTCGCCGCTGAACTTGTCCGTATCCCCACGGACGTCAAGTCTGCCCTCCACGGCGGCCTTCGATATGGCTTTCGTCTCATCCACGAGCATCTTTACGTTTTCCAGCATCCTGATCAATGCCGGCAGCAGGGCGTCGTTTTCTCCGCGCTTGCCGACAGCCTTCAGTTCGTTCAGCTTCGACAGGTCCCCGTCCGCAACGGTCGCTACCGTTTCGATGGTTTCTCTTACCGCGGCAATAACATTATTGATGCTGAGCTTCATCGTTTCATAAATACCCACATAATTGCCGTCCATCGTTTCCGAATAGTCGTTCTCGCTCATTTTCTTCAATATTTCACTGCCCTCTGCCAGTGCGCCGAGGCCGTCGATGCAGGAGTTGACGCTGTTCTTGATCTGATTGAAGTCTCCCTGATATTCCTCTGTGATCCTGGCGGGGATTTCACCGTTTCCGATCTGCTCAATATATCCCGCCGTTACGGTCAAAGGCTCTATGAGAGAATCCAGGGTCCGGTTGAACCCTTCGATGATCTGCCCATAGCCTCCCTTGAACCCGCTCGCATCCGCGCGGTAGGAAAGGTTTCCCGAAGCGGCTGCTTCCGTAAGCTTTCCGGCCTCGTCCAGAAGCGCGTGGAGGGAGTCTCTTACCAGGGAAAGATCGCTGATCAGCAGGGCGTAATCACCTTTATAGTTGTTTTCAAGGATTTCCGGTTCCTCGCCGCCTGCGATCTTTTCGATATATCCGAAAGCTTCGTTCAAAGGCGTTACGATGGCTTCGATGGCGCTGTTGAAGCCATGGATGATTTCCCTGTATCCGCCGTTGAATTTTTCCGCGTTCCCGCGGGTTTCCAGCCTGCCCTCCACAGCGGCTTCCGTCAGGACCTCCGCTTCTTCCACAAGCCTGCGCAGCGTTTCCACCACGGATCCCATGCTGATTCCCAGAACGTCCCTGTCGGAACGCGGCGCCGCATCCAGGGACAGATCGCCTTCCGCAATCCTTCTTGCCGTCTCCGACTGCTGCTTTATATTTTCCGCCATTTTTCCGAAAGCGGCGGTCAATTCTCCCATTTCATCTTTTCCTGCGGCCTGCGAGTCCAGATCGAGAACCACGTCCACGTCGCCCACCGCCAGCTTATCCGCTGCGGCGACAAGTTTTTTAATCGGGCCGACGATCTTCCGGGCGATGAAGATGATCGCGGCAATGATGATCAACAGGGCCAGGATGAAAATGACCGCCATGGTGTTCTGCACAGAGGTATAAGGTCCGTTAAACTCCTGATCCGGCAACCCTGTGGCCACGACCCATCCCGTGTCGCCTATCGTTGACACATAGCCGTGACTGGACTGGCCGCCGGAGGTATAACTGATATCTCCTGTTATTTTCTCCGTCATTGCCTTTTTGATATTGTCCGACATATCCGCTTCGGATATATTTTTGTTCAGAAAGCTCGCCTCGGGGTGGTAGATGATCTTGCCGCCGTCGCTGGCCAGGATATAAAATCCGGTTTTGCCGAGGGTATACTTCTCCATTAAGCTTTTCCAGCCGGAAACAGACAGGTTGATCCCCGTCGCGCCGATAATTTCGCCGCTGTTTTCCTGATACACGGGAGCTACCACGCTTACCACGGTGGCGCTTGACACGGCGTCCAGATAGGGATCGGTCATGACCACATCCTGCTTTTCAAAAAGCTTCTGGTACCAGGGGCTTTCCTCCACCTTCCAGTCGGAAGGGGACACGCTCCCGTCGGACTGTGCCATCTGGCTGGAATCAATGTCGGCGATCCATGCGCTCGCAATGTTTTCGGAATCGGACTGCTGAATCCGGAGCAGGGTTTCTTTTATCTGAGGGAATTCCTCTGTCGAGGTGATCGCAATTCCCGGCGCGACGTGCGCGGTCAGATCTTCAAACAGCCTGTTAGAAGGCATCTGACCGGCGATGGCCATGTAGCCGCGGAAATAACCTCCGATCTCGTAGGATGCGACCTGGGATTTTGCCGCGAGCTCGCCGGCAGTCAGCTCTGATACGGACGAGTGCACCGTGTTCAATGAGACGACTGCCGCGGCACAATATGTGACCGCAACGGGAATTCCGATCAATACAAGGATTTTTGTCAATAAGCTTTTCATTTGCATGTTTCTGTTTCTTCCTTTCCCAGCATAAAACTGCGCTGCTGCTTTGCTTATATTCTATACCGGTTGCCTGCCCTGGGCCCATTATGCAGCGCCGCTGGTAAAGAATTGGTAATGTTGTGTAATTAACTACCCCTTTTTTATTTTTTACAAACGTTAAAAGTTGATTAAAACACATTTTTTTGGCTTGTACCACGGCTTCTATTTACTAAACGGTTAAAAAAGGGTACAATGGTAAATAGCTTATTTGTATGCGCGGAAAGGAAAAAGGGGATGAAACTGTTATTCAGGGAGAATAAGATATTGCTGGCTGTCATTGCCGTCGCCGTCATCGTCTCATTTGTTGCAGCCGGCGGCAGGATTGCGGTGGAGCGCGGGAACAAGACCTACGACATCGTGCTGGATTACAATGAAATCAAAGCGATGGCGGACCAGTCGGAGCACGATGTTTCCTGGTGGCTCGGCGAATTCAAAAAAATGGGGATCACCAAGGTTGGGCTTGCCGAAGAAAGCGTGACGAGCCTTATGGAAGAAACGGACATGCCGGTCCATGGGAAAGTTATAGATATCCTTATGAGGGACGCGAACTGGAAAACCGCTTATCCGGAAGATTTCATCAGCGCGCTTACAGATAGGGGATTCGACCGGTTCGACGTGCTCGTCGAGGCGGCTTCCCCGGAGGCCTTTGACTTTGTCGCCGACGGGGTAAGAGCCAGGTATCAGCCGGAAAACTATTTTATCTGGCAGACCGGAAACGGCGGATACATCGTATTGAACGGAACTGCGAAGCTGACTCTTTATTCCGAAGTGTATAAATTAATGAGCTCAATTTCCAAGAAAGGATTCATGGAAAAACAAGAGATTATAAGCTCAAAGCTGATGTATATCAACTTCGGCCTGCTGCCTTCCAAGGTGAAAATCGTCGAAGACGCCGGGATGGATATCATCCCGAGAACGTCAAGCTATGAGGGCTGGAACGACACGAAATATGCCGAAGCGGTCATCGACAGCTACGGGAAGCTTGACAGGGTGCCTGAATACATGATCGTCGGCGGAGAAAGCGTCATCGGCTATGACGACGGCGTCGAAGCCGCCCGGGATTATATCAAGGATAACCATATTGCCATCGGCCTCATCGAGAACACCACACAGCTTCAGAATATCCTCCAGTTCGGGGTGAACGACATCGTCAAGAGCACCGGTTACGATGCGGTGAGGATCTTCAGCGTCTGGGATTACATCCAGAACCGATATCAGTATTACGGTTACGAAGGGGCCAAGGAGATTGAAAACACGCTGTTCCGGGCAATCGTGGAACGAAACATCAGGGTGATTTACTTCAAGCCCATCAAGGAATTCAAGGATCAGCATGTCTACGTCACCGATCCCGATGAATACAGGACCATGTTTTCCAATCTGGAATCCAGGCTGGACAGGCATCATATAGAATTCGGAAGCACCGCTTCCGTTATGGAACCATATAAGGTGAGCCTGTGGGCCAGGATCATAATGGCGCTTGGCTGCGTCGCGGCGGCGATCCTGCTTGTCAGGGCCGTCCTTCCCATCGGCAGGAGGCTCAGGGCGGGGCTCTTTGCCCTTGGAGCCCTGGGAGTCGCGGGCGCCTATGCGGTAATGCCGACTTACGCGGAACTCATTACCTCCTTTGCCGCGGCGGTGATCTTCCCGTGTGCGGCGATCCTGTTCATCGTGAAGCAGAGCAAAGAATCCGCCGATACCCTGGATCCCTCGGGGAGCTTGCCGAAGATCGCCGGACGGGGCGTGCTGACTCTTGTCTGCGGCGTAGCGATCTCCCTCCTCGGAGCCGTTATGACCGCCGCGCCCATCTCATCGATCAATTTTATGCTTGAAATCGACGCCTATAGAGGGGTCAAGGTCGCCCAGCTGCTTCCGCTGGTCTTCTTTGTCATCGCGTATCTTGCCTGTTACGGCTTCGGAAGAGAGAAAAAACATACGGAAACACTGGAATATCACGATATAAGAGACATGATGAACGCCGGCATCAAGGTGTGGATGATCCTTCTTGGCGGCATCCTTCTTGGCGTCGGCTATTACTACATTCAGAGGACCGGGAACGATTCCGCCATTCAGGTATCCAGCTTTGAGATGCTCTTCAGGAATGAACTGGAGGATATTCTCATCGCAAGGCCGAGGAGCAAGGAATTCCTGTTCGCTTTCCCTGCGGTGATCATGGCCGTATACGCGTCCATCCGCGGGTTCAGGCGCTGGTCGATCCTGTTCGGGCTGGCTTACGTCATAGGGATGACTTCTGTGGTCAATACCTTTATGCATATCAGAACACCGCTTTATCTCGGGTTCATCCGGACAGGGTATTCCCTCCTTTTCGGGATCATGATCGGAATCGTCGGCGTCCTGGTCTTTGAGGCCGGGTATAAGCTGTATAAAAAGCTGGAAAGGCAGATCGGGTAAATGGTACGGATACTGATTTCCGGTTACTACGGATTCAACAATATCGGGGACGAGTCCATCCTCCAGGCTGTGGTGGACAACCTGCGCGCCAGGCTCGACGACATTGAAATCACCGTCTTATCCAGGACTCCGGAATTAACGGCCCAGAAATACGGAGTGCGTTCCGTCAGCCGGAAGTCTGCCAGGGACATCATAAGCGAGGTCCGCAGATGCGACCTTCTGATCAGCGGCGGGGGGAGCCTGCTGCAGGATGTGACCAGCAAAAAGAGCCTCCTGTATTATCTGGCGATCATGTGGGCGGCAATCTTTTTCGGGAAAAAGGTATTTATCTACAGCCAGGGCATCGGGCCGATCCTGTCGAGGTTTGACAGGAGGCTGACGGCGTTGGCTCTGCGCCGCGTCCACGGCATCGTGGTGAGGGACGACGCTTCCAAAGAGCTGCTCATAGAGATCGGCATCAGCAGGGAGCGGATCATCGTAACCGCCGATCCGGTGCTGAGGGTCAAAAAAGCGGAACTTTCAGCCGGCAGGGAAATCCTCCAAAAAGAAGGGTTCTCTCACGACCCGGACAGGATGACGGTAGGCTTTGCCATCCGGGAAAAAAAGACGGACAGCAATTTTGTCGAAGAACTCTGCATTTCCATCCGCCGTCTCATAGACGAATACCGGGCGCAGATCGTACTGATCCCGTTCCATTATTCCGAGGACATGGCCGTCATTGAAGAGATCGAATCGAGACTCGGGGATGAGGTCTGCTGTATCAGGCATAAATACCTCACCAACGAAATGCTCAGCATTATCGGAAATATGGATATCCTTGTGGGCGTACGGCTCCACGCGCTGATCCACGCGGCCATCATGGACGTGCCGATGATCGCGGTCTCCTATGACCCGAAGATCAACTCCTTTATGTATTCCATCGACATGAAAGCCATGTGCAGCGTATACGATTTCAGGAACGACTTTTTCATCGAAGAATTTGAAAAGACCGTTGCCCGAGCCGATTCCATCAGGACGAGGGTGCGTCGGCGAATCGAAGTGCTGATCAAAAAACTTGACAAGAATGAGGACCTGATCCAGGAACTTATAATAAATAAAGATATAAAGGATTTGTAAGAATGACAGGCAGTAACAGAATACGATTTTTGGATGTTCCGGTTGATATGGTGGACGGGCGGAAAGCTATGGCCATCTTTGGGGGGCTCATGGAAGCCGGGGGCTGCAGCCTCATCGTGACCCCCAATTCAGAAATCATCGTCAACGCTTCCAGGGATCCGGAACTGAAACGCATCATAGAACAGGCGGATCTGGTCATTCCCGATGGGATCGGGCTGGTGTACGCGTCGAAGATCATGGGCGCGCCGCTCGCGGAACGGGTAACGGGCATCGATTTTCTCGCTGCTATCCTGGGCTATCTGGAAGAGACGGGGCAGTCGGCTTTTTTCCTGGGAAGCAAGCCGGGAGAAGGGGACGCTCCGGGGATCGCCGAGCTGGCCGCGGGCAAAATGAAGGAAAAACATCCGAGCCTGAAGATCGCCGGGACCCATCACGGATATTTCAAAGAGGCGGACGAAGAAAACATAGTAAAGGCCATCAACGATTCGGGCGCTGACTTCCTCATCGCCGCCCTGGGCTCTCCCAAGCAGGAGAAATTCATATACCGCCACCGGAACGAACTAAGGGTAAAAGGCGCCATCGGCGTCGGAGGCAGCCTGGACGTATGGGCGGGAACCCTGAAACGGGCGCCGGAGTTTTACCGGAACCACGGCATGGAGTGGCTTTACCGGCTGATCCAGCAGCCAAGCAGATATAAAAGAATGGCGGCCCTGCCGCTTTTCATGATAAAGATTGCAGTCAGCAGATTTGGAGGGAAACAATATGGCAACTGACTATGAAAAATTAAAAAAAATCGCGAGTGACATCAGGATCGATATCATCAAGCAAACCTATCAGGCAGCCTCGGGGCATCCGGGAGGATCTCTTTCCGCGGCGGATATTATGACCGTTTTATATTTTCAGGAAATGAATATCGACCCGGCGGATCCCAAAAAAGAGGACAGGGATAAATTTGTGCTTTCCAAAGGCCATGCGTCTCCGGTTCTTTATGCGACGCTGGCCCACAGGGGATTCTTCCCGAAAGAGGAGCTGTCGGGCTTCCGGAAGCTTGGTTCCATGCTGCAGGGACATCCCGACGCGAAGAAGGTCCCCGGCGTGGAAATGTCGACGGGTTCCCTGGGCCAGGGCTTTTCCGCATCCGTGGGAATGGCCATCGCCAATAAAGTAGACGGGAAGCCGGGCAGAGTGTACGCTTTGCTGGGCGACGGAGAGCTGCAGGAGGGCCTCGTCTGGGAGGCGGCCATGGCGGCGGCCCATTACAAGCTGGATAACCTGGCGATCTTTGTGGACTGGAACGGCCTCCAGATCGACGGAAAAAACGACGAGGTCATGAAGGTGGCGCCGGTGGATGGAAAATTTGAAAGCTTCGGCTTCCATGTGATCCGGATCGACGGACATTCCTTCAAGGAAATCGAGGACGCCCTGGCGGAAGCCCGCAATACCAAAGGGAAGCCGACGGCGATCATTGCGAAGACCATAAAAGGAAAGAGCGTCTCCTTTATGGAAGACAACTACGGCTGGCACGGGAAGGCGCCCAGCGAGGAAGAAGCCAGAAAAGCGGTGGCAGAATTGGGAGGTGAATGGTAATGTCGGAAAAAATGGCGACAAGGCAAGCTTACGGAGCGACGCTCATGGAGCTTGGAGGAGAAAACAAGGACATCGTGGTCCTCGACGCGGACCTGTCCAAATCGACGATGACGACTCAGTTTGCGGGAAAATACCCGGAACGGTTTTTCAATATGGGAATTGCCGAACAGAATTTATACGGCGTTGCCGCGGGGCTTGCACTTTCCGGTAAGACGGTATTTGCAAGCACCTTCGCCATGTTCGCCGCGGGGAGAGCTTTTGAGATCATCAGGAATTCCATCGGATATACGAAAGCGAACGTAAAGATCTGCGCGACCCACGCGGGCATCACGGTGGGCGAGGACGGCGGAAGCCATCAGGCCATCGAGGATATCGCCCTGATGCGGACGATTCCGGGCATGATTGTGATCAATCCCTCCGACGGTATGTTGGCAAACCTGCTCATCAGGCAGGCGGCGGCACTGAAAGGCCCGGTTTACGTAAGGCTGGGAAGGGCCGCTGTTCCGGGGATCTATGAAGCGGACAGCAAGGTTGAGATCGGCAAAGGCGTGTGTATCCGGGACGGCAGCGATTATACTGTCATCGCCACAGGCGTCATGGTCAATGAAGCCATGATCGCGGCGGAAGCGCTGGAAAAGGAAGGCGTCAGCCTCCGCGTCATCGATATGCATACCATCAAGCCGATCGACAAGGATATCATCATCAAAGCGGCGAAGGAGACAAAGGGCATCGTCACCGCGGAAGAACATTCCGTCATCGGCGGTCTGGGCTCGGCGGTCTCGGAGGTCGTCGTACAGAACAGCCTGGTTAAAATGGCCTTCGTAGGATTGAAGGACACCTTCGGAGAGTCGGGCAAACCGGCGGAGCTCATGGTAAAATACGGGCTGACGGCAGCCGACATCGCGGCTGCGGTCAAGAGCCTGTAACAGCTTCAGGTAAGCGGAACCACTGATCGGCATCGATGGATCAATCACGCAAAAGCTTAAAATAGTACGCATAATAAGCTCCCTCCCTGAAT
>DATMXY010000195.1:0-9951 GCA_035561275.1 Anaerovoracaceae bacterium
TAGAGCGCCTGCTCGACAAGCAGGAGGTCGTTGGTTCGAGCCCAATACTGCCCACCAAATTTTAAAGATAGGGGATATCCCCTATCTTTTTTGTCGTTCTGAATGGCTTGAAACTGCGGCATATTTATGCCATGATAAGAAAAAGCGTCGCAGAATATTCCTGAAAACAACGGAAAACGTTATAGCCTGCCATGTATCCGCATTTTAAGGCGCGGTAAATCGAATTAATAAGCAAGAAAGACAGATCAGAAAAGGAACTTCGTTTATGAAAAGAATTCAAAAATTGATCATTGCCATAACCATCATTATTTCCCTGCTGGCCTCGGGCGTTCCCGCATTTGCCTTCAGTCCGGATGAGAGCCGCAGCGCGGGAAATTTCTTTATCGAAACCGGGCTGCTGAAGGGCGACGGTTCAGGATACGGGCTTGAAAACACCGCCAGCCGCCTGGAAGGGATCATCCTATTGATCCGTCTCATGGGGAAAGAGGCGGAAGCGCTGGGTATGAACGGGCTGCCCTGCCGGTTTACCGATGTGCCTGACTGGGCAAAGGGATACGTCAACTATGCCGATGAAAACGGCATTTCCAGAGGAGTGGGCGATACCCGGTTTGGGGTCACTGATAAGATGACGGCTGAGCAATATAACACGCTGCTGTTGAGGATCCTCGGCTATGACGACAGCCGGGGTGATTTTCAGTGGAGCAGATCGCTGACCAAGGCGATAGAATTATCCATACTGTCCAGCGATATGGCGCAGGGATATATCTGGGACGGAAGCTACACAAAAGGCGACCTGATGGATACGTCCTTCTGCTATCTGGAAGCGGATTTCAAGGATCAGGAACAGACTCTGATCGGAATGCTCACGGAAACCGGCGTGGTTTCTAAAGAACTTGCGGAAAAATACGGCCTGGGCGTCGAGGGCTGGGACAGCGTAACTACAGGGTTCTACGAAGAGGATCACTTGAAATTTGATATTTCCGACGATGTGCTGACCGTAACAGGAACCAGCGGGAATGAGGGAAAAACTTATTTGCTGATACACATCAAAGACATGGATACGGGCGCCGAAAAAGCGGAAAAGATCGGTAAAATTGGCGCCGGCGGACGGTATGCAATCAGCCTTTCCCTGGCGAGACTCTCCAAGGGAGAATATTATGTGGACGTCTACGGCAATAGTGAGCGATACAATTATTATACCAGCGTCGTCTTGGAAAGCCTGATCCTGAAAAAGACAGAAGATGACTTATATTTCGAAGCCTCGCCGGTTTACGGGCGGAACCTCAGGATCTTTAACGGCAGTCAGCCGGCGGCTTCCGATCTGACAATGACTCCCTCGACGCGTTCGTCGAAAGAATCCATAGCGGCGATTTCGGCCCTTGCGGAGGAAATAACCGGCGGTCTCAACAGAGACTATGAAAAAACTCGGGCGATCCATGACTGGGTGTCGAAAGAGATCTACTACGACAGGGATTACCTGAACGGAAAAACAAAGGAGACCAATATCAATTCCATCGCGGTCCTGAATAACCGGTACGCGGTCTGCAGCGGATATTCCAACCTGACCGCCGACCTGCTTGTCGCCGTCGGAATACCGAACCGGCAGGTCATGGGCTATGCCCTTGGTGTTACGGATGAAGACAGTTGGGAAGAAGTGGATCTGCGGAATGAGGAACCGAATCACGTCTGGAATGAAGTATATATTGACGGGCGCTGGGTCATCATCGATACCACCTGGGACTCAGCCAACAAGTACGAAGAAGGAAAGTTCAATGACGGCGACGTGTCGATGCTCTTTTTCGACGTGACCGTGCCGTTCCTGTCCAATACGCACCGGATCATCATTCCATAAAATTTTTGATTATTTTCTCCCGGTAAAGTATAATATTGGGTATAACGAGGCCTTAAATGTCCTTCGCCTCGTTGAAAACCGCGGCGGAAAGGCGGGATCGGTATGACGGGAGAAGAACGAAGAGCCAGGATCATAGAGACCCTGAGAAACAGCGAAGAGCCAGTCTCGGGTACGGAGCTTGCCAAACGGTTCGGCGTGAGCAGGCAGGTCGTCGTACAGGATATTGCATTGCTCAGGGCGGTGAACCGGAACATCATTTCCACCACAACGGGATATATGCTTTACTTTCAGAAAGATCAGAAGGTGAACCGGTGTTTTCTTGTCCGCCATTCGGACGATGAGATCGAAGATGAACTCTGCACCATCGTCGACAATGGCGGCAAGGTGCTGGACGTCATCGTCATGCACGATATCTACGGCGAAATTTCAGCGGGCCTCGTTATAAAGAGCCGCCAGGATGTCTATGATTTCATGGAAAAGCTCAGGAACTGCAAAACGGTTCCCTTGAAGAAGCTCACCGACGGAATTCATCTCCATACGGTGGAGGCCGATTCGGAAGCGATCCTGGATTCCATCGAAAAGAAATTGAGAGAGAAAAACTACCTGGTTGAAGACAAGGGATAGAGGATTTCAAATCGGTATTCAGTCAGAAATCAATACTATAAGGATAAGAATATGAAACAGTTTGACGTGCTGATCATTGGAGCGGGCGCAGTTGGGAACGCCATCGCGCGGGAGATTTCAAAATCGAATATGGTTACTGTCGGCGTGCTGGAAAAGGAACCGGATACGGCCTTTGGCATAAGCGGCAGGAACAGCGGAGTCCTACACGCCGGGTTTAACAATAAACCCGGTTCTTTCATGGCAAAGCTGTGCGTCCAGGGTTCGGAAGGCTTTGAAAAGGAAGCTGCGGAGTTGGGCGTCCCGTTCAAAAAAACGGGAAAACTGGTCGTCGCCAGATTTGAAGAGGATCTCGAGCGGCTTCAAAAGTTGAAGGAGCAGGGGGAATCAAACGGTGTCAGGGAGCTGCGGATCATCGGCCGTGAGGAGCTGGAAGAACTGGCCGGATATGGAGCCGGAGCCGGCGCCGGCGCTTTATGGTCCGGGATGACAGGAGTTTTTGACCCATTTCTGTATACCGTCGCCCTAGCGGAAGCGGCCGCCGCCCAGGGAACGGAATTCCACTTCGGCAGGCAGGTGACAGGGGTCGCGTCACAATCCGGCGGGATAGCCGCGCAATCTACAGGGTCGGCAGCACAATCTGTCAAGTCCGGGCTTCAGAGGGATCCTGCGCCGGCGGATTCGCCAGATGGCAAAGGGTTCATCGTTACCGCCCGGAACCTTTCTACCGGGGAGGAGGAACTTTACCGTGCAGGCATCCTGATCAACAGCGCCGGTTTGTTTGCCGACGAGATCTGCCGGATGGCGGGGATCTATGATTATAAGGTTTACCCCTGCAGGGGCGAATATCACATATTGGATAAAAAGTATTCGAAGCAGCTTCCGTTTCCCATCTATCCCATCCCTAACGAAAAGGAGGGCGGGCTGGGCGTCCATCTGACGCCGGCCATCCACGGCAATATATTGGTGGGGCCAAGCGCGGAATATCTGACGGCAGAACAGGAGCGCGAGGAATACAGTACAACCCGGGACGTCATGAACCAGTTGACGGAAGAAGGAACAGTCCTGTTCCCGGGGCTGGAAAGAAAGGACTGCATTCGCAGCTTCGCGGGGATCCGGCCCAAACTGGTCCCGGAAACGGAGGGCGGCTACGCCGATTTTGTCATCGAAGAGAGCAGGCAGGCTCCTGGCTTCATTATGCTGGTCGGCATCGAATCCCCAGGTTTGACCTCGTCCATCCCCATCGCGAAAATGGTGGCACATGTGATGGAAGAAATAATACAAAGAAACAGAAATGCGGCAGTGAGCGGCAGCCAGGTATCCGGCTGCGAGGCTCCCGACAGTACTTCCGAAACACAAAGCCCTGACGGAACGCAAAACTATGCTGGAGCCAAAAACCCTGCCAGAGCCACTGTTTCCGGTCCCGAGCCGGGAGATCAAAAGATGCTCTGCCGGTGCGAAGGGATCACGGAAGCGGCGGTTCTCGAAGCTTATGACCGCATCCTGCAAATCGGAGCGATCCCTACGGTGAAAGGTTTGAAAAACAGGACAAGAGTGACCATGGGAAACTGCCAGGGCAGCTTTTGCACCATCAACATCATCGAGTTGCTGCAGAAGAAAAGGAATGTCGATCCTCTCAAGCTTCGCTGGAACGGCTTTGGAAGCCTGATGTTTGAAGGGAGGGTACGGGAATGAGAATTCGCAAAGACGTAGTCGTCATCGGCGGCGGGCCGGCGGGAATGGCGGCGGCGATCTCTCTGCACAGCCGGGGGATCGATAATATCATCCTTCTGGAGAAAGAGAACCGCCTGGGAGGCGTGCTGTCCCAGTGCATCCATGACGGTTTCGGCCTGATCTATTACCGGAAAAATTACTCCGGCCCCGAATATTCTGCGATATACGAACAGAAAATAATTGAAAATAAAATTCCATACCTTACGGAAGCCACGGTACTTTCCGTCCGGGCTCTGCCACCGTATTCTCATGCAGAAGCCCCGGCGGTGCGGGACGCGCAGCCGCCAAAAGGCGTCAGCCGTTCCCTGGTGACGGTACAGACCTCGGCCGGGACAGTGGAATATGAAGCCGACGCGGTGATTGCCGCCACCGGCTGCAGGGAACGCGGGAGAGGTCTGGCAGGGATCTCCGGGTCAAGGCCCGCAGGAATCTATACGGCGGGAACGGCCCAGGCCATGATCAACCTCCAGAATCTCATGCCCGGACGCAGAGCGGTCATCGTCGGTTCAGGGGATATAGGTCTCATCATGGCGAGGCGCATCACCCTGGAGGGCGGTCAGGTGCTCTGCGTCGTGGAAAAGGAAGACGTTCCCGGCGGGCTGCGGCGGAACATCATTCAATGCCTGGAGGACTATGACATCCCGCTTTTCACCAATACCACCGTGACAAATATTTACGGAAAAGAACGGGTTTCCGGAGTTGACGTTTCCCAGATTGATTCTGAGGGCAGGATGGTGCCGGGAAGTACCAGACATTACCAGTGCGACACATTGATCCTGTCCGTGGGTCTGATTCCCGAGGAGGATATGATCGAGGACCGGCACGGGGGCGTATTCCTCTGCGGGAATTCCCTTTACGTACACGATCTGGTGGACGACGTGACCCTTGAGGGCGAAATGGTGGCCGGAAAGGTGGAGGACTACCTGAAGGAACTGTCTTCCGGAAAGCTGCCCGGCGAAACCAGATACTCCTGGCCCGGGATCGAAGCCATGCGGAAGAAGCGGTCTGACCTGCTCGCGCGCAAGAAAGACGCCGTCCGGAAGAAGGCGGAAGCCGGCGTTAAGACCATTACCTGTATCCTGTGCCCCAACGGCTGCGAGATCACTTACGATCTCACCGGAGGCATGTGCGAAAAAGGGCCTGGATACGTGAAGAATGAGATATTGAATCCCAAAAGAACGCTGACCTCGTCCGTCAGGGTGACAGGTGGGGCGATCTCGCTTGCCAGCGTGAAAACCACCGGTTTTATCCCGAAGGAAAAGCTGCGGGACGCTATGGAGCTGATTTCGGCGCTTGCAGTGGAAGCCCCCGTGAAACCCGGCCAGGTTATACGAAAGGATTTTATCGAGGAAGGCGTCGACCTGGTCGCGACGAAAGAGGCCCCCGTGCAAAGCAGTTGATAATATTGGTAAAATAGAGTAAACTAATGCTGAAGCGCAAGGTTCCGTATCCGGACGCAGCTTCAGCAATTTAATTTTATAAGTTGATTTGAAAGGATCATCGCTTTTTATGGTAAAAATATCGCGGATCGTTTTCTTGCTGTTTATAGATATCATTTGTATTAACTTTGCATATATCCTGTCGTTCCTGCTTCGTTTTGAATTTACGATGTCGGAATCATTCTGGGGTTTTTTCAGGGTATACGCCGACAACATCGTGATCATAACCGCGCTGAAGCTGGCTGTTTTCTGGATCTTCGGCCTTTACCGGAGCCTCTGGAAATACGCCGGCACGGAAGAACTGGTGAAAATTGCCCTGGCCGCGATAGCGGCGACTGCGGCAAGTATCGTCTACCTGATGTTCACCCAGCAGTCTTTCCCGAGGAGCATTTATGTATATAGCTGCGTCCTGGACTTGGTGCTCATCGGCGGCGTCCGTTTCGGCTACCGCATCATCCGGGACCTGAGGAAACCGGGCGCTTTCAAGAATCTCATAAGCGTTCTGCGTAACAGCCCTAGCCCGGAAATCTCCAAAGTCATGGTAGTCGGCGCCGGAGACGCGGGAGCTGCCATCATCAAGGACATCAAACAGCACCCCGACCTTGGAAAAAGAGTCGTCGTCGCCGTCGACGACGATCCAAACAAACAGAAACGGAGCATTGTCGGAGTGAAAATCGTGGGAGGTCATGAGGCCATCAAGCAACTTGCCAGGCGCTACGGAGTGGATGAAATCATCATCGCCATTCCGTCGGCAAACAGAAAAGCCATCCAGACAATCGTCAACGAGTGCAATAAAACCCGCTGCAAGATGAAGATCCTACCGGGGATCAGCGACCTGATCAACGAAAAGGTCAGCATCAGCAAGCTGCGGGACGTCGATATCGAGGACCTGCTGGGCAGGGACCCGGTACAAGTGAACCTGAAAGAGATCAGCGGTTATCTCGAAGGGAAGATCGTTCTGGTCACGGGCGGAGGCGGCTCCATTGGTTCGGAGCTGTGCCGCCAGATCGCCCGTTTTAAGCCGAGAAAGCTCATTGCACTGGACATCTACGAAAACACCGTATTCGAACTGTCAAATGAAATTAAAAGCGCCTGGCCAAACCTGGAGTTTGAGGTGGTCATCGCCTCGGTGCGCAGCAGGCAGAGGCTGCGGGAGGTATTCCTGAAATACAAGCCCCATATCGTTTTCCACGCGGCGGCCCACAAACATGTCCCGCTGATGGAGAGCAACCCGAAGGATGCGGTCATCAACAATATCGTAGGGACGAAAAATATGATCGACCTGTCCGACGAGTATGCCGTCCAGAATTTCGTCCTGATTTCCACAGATAAGGCCGTAAATCCCACCAACGTCATGGGAGCCACCAAGCGGGTAGCGGAAATGATCCTGCAGGAAAAAAGCGCCCGTTCCCGGACAAGCTATGCCGCGGTGCGCTTCGGAAACGTGCTGGGCAGTAACGGCAGCGTCATCCCGCTGTTCCGTAAACAAATCGAGCGGGGCGGCCCGGTAACGGTGACCCATGAGGAGATCACCCGGTATTTCATGACAATTCCGGAAGCGGTCCAGTTGGTGATCCAGGCCGGCGCCATGGCAAAAGGCGGTGAAATCTTCATCCTCGATATGGGCGAGCCGGTCCGGATTATGGACCTTGCGGAGAATGTGATCCGGCTTTCGGGATATGTCCCCAACGTAGATATTGACATCAAGGTTACAGGCCTGCGACCGGGTGAAAAGCTGTATGAAGAGCTGCTCCTGGCCGAAGAAGGCATCGAAAAGACCGCACATAATAAAATATATGTAGGGCACCCTCTGCCCCCTTCAACAGAGCTCAGCGAAATGCTCGACAAGGAAATGATCAGCACCGAGGAAAGCATCAGCGGCATTCTGACGATGAAGGATGAAGAGGTCAGGGATTGGCTGCAGAAGCTGGTGCCGAATTACAACAGGGGAGGGGAATAATATGAGTGAAATGTTAAGTCTGGACCTTTCGTGTTCCATGGTCGGCTCCGGAGAGATATCGGCCTGGAAAGACGGGCTGGCCGCCGCGAAGAAAAAGCTGCGGTCAGGGGAAGAACCTTTTACCGGTTGGGTCAGCCTGCCATTTGACTATTGCAAAAAGGAGCTGAAAGACATCCTTGCGGCGGCGGAAAAGATCCGGAACCAGTGCGAAGCCTTTGTGGTCATCGGCATCGGGGGCTCCTACCTCGGCGCACAGGCCGCCATCAGTGCGCTGAGGACGGAAGGGACGGCCGGTTCGGACGCCGCTCCGGAAATTTATTTTGCGGGGCAGAATCTGAGCGGGACTTACCATAAAGAACTGCTGGAAAAGCTCAGGGGAAAGGAATTATGCCTCTGCGTGATCTCCAAGTCCGGAACGACTACGGAGCCCAGTGTCGCCTTTTCCATTTTGAAGGATGAACTCTATAAAAAATACGGTAGAGAAGAGGCCAACCGCCGGATCTACGCCATTACCGACGCGGAGAAGGGAATCCTGCGGGAGGAAACGATCCGGGAAGGCTATACTTCCTTTGTTGTTCCTGACGATGTGGGAGGAAGGTATTCGGTGCTGACCGCGGTAGGCCTGCTGCCCATCGCGGTGGCCGGTATCGATGTTACGGCCATGCTGGAAGGGGCGGCAGCCGCGGCGGCCGCGGCAAGGGAACCGGATACGGCCGGAAAGACGGACAGTAAACCGGCCGGGATAGCGGCAGCCGAGGCGCTTGCGGCGACGCGGATCTCCCTGCTGAACCGGGGAAAAACCATTGAGGTTTTTGAATATTATGAGCCGAAGCTGCAGTTTTTCGCCGAATGGCTGAAACAGCTTTTCGGAGAGAGCGAAGGAAAGGACGGGAAGGGGATTTTCCCTGCCGCGCTGCAGTTCAGCACGGACCTGCATTCTATGGGTCAGTTCCTTCAGGAAGGGAACCAGATATTCTTTGAGACGGTCCTTAATGTGCTGAACCCTCCGGGCGACCTTACCGTGCCGGAAAGCGCCGGGGAACTGCTTGCCGGCAGGAGTATGAACGATATCAACCAGGCGGCGGTGGAAGGCGTGATCGCGGCTCACGAGGCGGTGGGAGTCCCGATCGTCAGGCTTGATATCCCCGAATTGACGCCTCATTGCTTCGGACAAATGGTCTACTTTTTCGAAACCGTCTGCGCCCTCAGCAGTTACCTCAACGGCGTGAACCCCTTTGACCAGCCGGGGGTTGAGAGCTATAAAGCCGAAATGCGGAAGGTGCTGAAGGCGGGCGGAAAAAAATGATTGAAAAATTGGGGAAAAAAAGGTACGCTAATAGTACCTTGATAGATCCCTTCGGATTGTATCATGCAGTTGTAGAGAGAAACATGGAGGAAAAAGATGAAGAAGATTGGAGTTTTAGGGACCGGAACCATGGGCGCCGGGATCATCCAGGTGCTCGCCCAGAGCGGATATGAAGTTGTTCTCCGCGCCAGAAGGGAAAGTTCCGTGGAAAACGGAATCGCAACAGTAGGCAAGAATCTTGACAGGCTGGTTGCAAAGGAAAAGATCACGGCAGCCGACAAGGAAGCCGTTATGGCGAGAATCAAGGGATCAACGGACATCGGTATCGTAGCCGACGCGGACCTGATCATTGAAGCCGCCACGGAAGATATGGAATCAAAGAAGGCGCTGTTTGGCGAGCTGGATAAGCTCTGCAAGCCCGGAACCATCATTGCCACCAATACATCCTCGCTTTCCATCACCGAGATCGCAGCCGCGACAGGCAGACCGGACAAAATCATCGGCATGCATTTCTTCAATCCGGTACCGATGATGAAGCTGGTGGAGATCATCAAAGGGCTTTCCACTTCCGATGAAACCAGAGATACCATACTGGAGCTCACAAAGGCCTTGGGAAAAACTCCGGTGGAAGTAAACGAAGCGCCCGGATTCGTAGTCAACAGGATTTTGATCCCGATGATCAACGAGGGTATCGGCATCCTGGCCGACGGCGTTGCCAAGGCTGAGGACATCGACCAGGCGATGCAGCTTGGTGCAAACCATCCCATGGGGCCGTTAGCTCTGGGGGATCTGATCGGACTTGACGTATGCCTTGCCATCATGGAAGTCCTGCACTCCGAATACGGCGACGACAAATACAGGCCGCATCCGCTGCTGAAGAAGATGGTCAGAGCCGGGAAACTGGGCAGAAAGACCGGAGAAGGATTCTTTAAATATTAAACGGGACGTCAGCCCTCCGTTTTAAAAGGATCCATAAAAATTAAAAGAAAGAAAGACCGCGAAAAATTGCAGAACGCAGCTTGAATTCGCAGAATAAAGA
>DATMXY010000196.1:0-11605 GCA_035561275.1 Anaerovoracaceae bacterium
TGTTCGGCCATATCTTCGCATCTTTTTCAAGGAGTCAGGTATAGCGCGAGTCTGGAATAAATTTGTTTAAAATCAATCTGTTCGCGTGAGTTAAAGGGCATAACTTGACCATTTCGGAGACATTCTCCACTCAGTTCGGAAAATAATCCGCCTTTTGGTTTCTTTATCCGGCGCCGCCGCGGGTGCTGTCGTCATCCGTCTCATGCCTCCTTGAATCTTTTATACCGCCGATTTGCCGGTCAGATATTGAGGGAGTTGTGATACCTATCGGAATATACCACAACTCCCTTTGAGGAGAACAGAAAATGCTTATTTATAGAACATCCCGCGCTTTGAAAGCTCATGGACGCTCTTCCGAATCGCTTCACAGCTGGGAGTGTACATAAACATAGAAATCGCCCCGAAAAAGAGAAGGAAAATGAATAATTATCTTTCTTTAACCGCTTTTTCCGCAGTCTTTACAATTACTGCTGACGTTAAGCCAAACTGTTCCCGAAGGTAGGGCAATTTACCAACCTCACCCTTTATGTCTTTTACTCCTATCGGATAAATCCTAACCGGATATTCTTCGGTGACTGCTTCTGCGATCGCCGCGCGCAAGCCGCCCAATATATTATGATTTTCAGCGGTGATGGCCACGCCTGTTTTTCTGACTGACCTTATGACCGCATCTTTGTCCAGAGGTTTGATGGTGTGGATATTTATGACCTCTGCGTCGATACCCATCCGCTCAAGCTCCGACGCGGCGTCCATTGCTTCGCATACCATGATACCGGAGCAGAATATACTGATATCTTTTCCTTCCTTCATGAAATCTGCTTTCCCCAGTTCATATTGGTAATCTTCTTTATGCACCAATGGAGCCAGCTTACGGTAAAGACGCATATAAACAGGCCCTTTGTGCCTGATCATTGCCGGAACCATTTGCTCAAGCTCGATCGCGTCAGCCGGCTCCAGGATTGTAATATTGGGAATACTTCTTACAACGCCGATATCTTCAAAGGTCATATGGGTTCCACCGTTTAATTCTGCCGTGATTCCCGGATCAGTGCCGATAATCTTTACATTCGTGTTCGCATAGCAGATTGAAACGGCCACTTGGTCGCAAATTCTCCTTGTCGCATATGGGGCAAAGGTATTAATAACCGGAACCATACCCTGCGAGGCCATACCGGCGGCAATTCCCGCCATATTTTGCTCAGCGATGCCCGCGCTGAATGCCCTGTCCGGAAACGCTTCCCACAGAGGAAACAAACCATCTGCTTTATCCAAATCAGCTCCGATAGAAACAATCCTGTCATTGACCCGCATTTCTTTCAGGATACTTTGACATAACACTTTTCTTAATTCAACCGCCATATTAAAAAACCTCCCTGTTGAGTTCAGCCAGAGCCAATTCGACCTGCTCCGCGGAAATCGGCATACTGTGGTTTGCCGTACACTGCGCTTCGATAAAAGAGACGCCTTTCCCTTTAACCGTATCCAGTACAATCATCGAGGGTTTTCCGTTATTTTTTTTCTTAGCGGCAGTGATTGCCTTACTGATCTCTTCCACATTATGTCCATCCACTCGAAAGGTATTGAATCCAAAGGATCTCCATTTTGCGACAGGGTCGCCGAGGCTCATTATTTCGTCAATAGAACCGTCGATCTGAAGTTTATTGAAGTCGAGAAAAGCAATGAAATGATCCAGCTTATAATGAGCAGCCGCCATGGACGCTTCCCAAACAGAGCCTTCCTGGCTTTCACCGTCTCCGATGATTACATATGTATATTCGCCGCTGCACTTCATTTGCGCCGCTTTCGCGATGCCTACAGCGCATGAGATCCCCTGCCCGAGGGAACCCGCCGTCATGTCGACGCCGGGCGTCTTGTTCATATCACAATGACTGGGAAAATCTGTATGGGGTCTGTTCAGTGTCTTTAAACATTCTGCAGGGAAAAAGCCTTTTAAAGCTAACGCACAGTACAGCGCAGGCCCGGCATGCCCTTTCGATAAAATAAACCTGTCCCGCCCTTCCATTTTAGGATTCTTTGGATCTATATTCATTTGATCATAGTATAAAACAGTCAAGACTTCTATGATGGACAAACAACCACCAATATGTCCCTGGCCAAATTCTCCTATGGTTTGAATTAATAATTTTCGTAATTCGCGTGCTTTTTCATATAAGAATTTCTTCTTTTTAACGTCCATCAGGTTTAAACCTCCACTTTTATTTTATTCCGTTACCGGCACGTCATCCGCGGAAGAAACTGCAAATTTTCGGTTGTTCATAGCTTCCCTTTAGTACCCCAATGTATAGATATGTCTGCCGCCGTTTGCCGGCCCTTTGATGACCGCTATTCGACGTCTTTGTTCGTCATGTTCTGATAGTATATCCCGTCCGCTTTCTCCATATGGCCGCCAGTCGCCGGAATTTTCCATTTTGTCATTGTGCTCGCCTCCCTTTTTTTTACACTTTGCTTATTCCTTATAATTGATATATTTCCGAGCCACCGCTTGATATGATACGCACACTGCTGTTTTCCGGGTCCTGCAGTCATCTTCGCTCCTCCTTCGGCAGCAAAAATACTATGACGACCGTCAAAACCGGAGCAAAGTTCATGAAGCATATCGCAAGATGATATCCTATCGCTTCGATCAGATGTCCGCACAGGAACGGCAGCAGCGCCTGGCCCACGCACGACAGCAGGACGATCACCGATGAAACGCCTCCCGCATTGCCGGGGAAAAACTTCCCCGCAAACGCATAGGCGAGCGGCATCGTTGCGCTCATACAAAAGCCCGCCGCCAGATATGCGATGCCATAGACGAGCGGAATATCGATCGCGAACGATAGAAACAATATCGCTGCGCCGGTTGCATTGCCGACAAGCAGCATTGGCCGGATCGGATATTTTATAGACAGCCATGAAAAGAAAATCCGTCCGGCAATCACGCCGCACCACAAAAGCGACACGATTATCGCGGCGCTTACCTTGGACAGATCATGCTCAAGCATCATGAACGATGGCAGCCACATTGACACAGCCATCGCAAACCCGACAAAGAGAAAGCCCACAAACGCGGCAAGGATCACCACCTTGCTCGCAATCACCTGTCTCAGGTTTTTTTTCGCGGGAGCAGTTATTGAATCCCCGCTGTGCCGCAGCCGCAGGCCGCTTCTTTGGATTGCCATGCAGACCGCCCACGCGCCGAAAGCCAGCAAAAAGATCGTCAAAAACGTCTGTCCGATCGAAGACGTGCGGCTCAACAGTATACTGACAATGATCGGTGCGACGAGTGCGCCCAGCCCGAAGCAAGCATGCAGAAGGATGAGAAACATTCCCCGCCGCTCCGGGCGGCTGATTTCCGAAACATTCGCGTTGACCAATGCGTCAAAGCTTTTCGTGCCGAGTCCGATGACAAAAAAGGCGCAGAGCAGTATCGTATAAGGCGGCATGGCATGCGCGACAAACAGCATCGCCGTGTACAGCAGGAACACAAGATTCATCATTATGATTTTGTTGTACCTGTCCGACACAAAAAACGTGACGATCCCTGCGACAATACCGCCCATTCCCTGAAAAAGAGTCAGCATTCCGTTATCGGAGACAGAGATATCATAAGTGCTCTGAATCTGCGGAAGCATCGGCCCGAGCATGGTCTGCGACATCGAATAGACGATTTCCAATATATAGAACGCTGTCAAAAACCTTATTCTATGGCCTTCATCAAGCATTTGGATGTATCACGACCTTCATTGCGCCGTCAAGCCGTTTCACAAATGTTTCGAGCGCCGTTCCGAAATCATCGAGGGTGAACGTATGCGTGATCATATCCTTCACATTGATCTTCCCGCTTGAAATGAGCGACAGCACTTCCTTGGAGCAGTTGGGATTCGCGCGGGAACCGATCACCGCGATTTGGTTCATGACCATCGTTTTCGTCGGAAGCGGGTGCATATCAACCGCCGGAATCGAAACAAATCCCGTCTTTCCACCCTTTCGCAGTACGTAGACGCATTGCGCCATAGCCTGATCCGAACCCGCGCACTCAAACGAGCGATCCGCTCCGATGCCGTGAGTGATTTCAAAGACTTCCTTCACAGGGTCGGATGACTGCTCGTAATCGATCAGATAGTCCGCTCCGAGCTTGCCGGCCATCGCGAGCCGGTCCCCGCGCCCGATCATGATCGCCTTGCTGCCCATCGCGCGCGCGATCTGCATGACGATGATTCCCACGGGGCCCGGACCAATTACGACAGTATAGCCGCCCGGCACGATCCCCGTCAGCCTTATCACCTGCACCGCCGTACCCGCTGTATCCACCATGGAAGCCTCATCGAAACTGACATTGTCGGGAAGAATCTCCAGCGCTTTCGTATTGTAGACGTTGTATTGCGCGTAAGCGCCGGGCACCGTATAACCATAATGCCTGTGTCCCGCGGCTGGCTTGCCGTAATTGATACAGAGATTGTACTGCCCCTTCTTGCAGTTTTCACAGACGCCGCATCCGCAGTGCGCTTCACCGCCGACGCGATCTCCTGCCTTCAGGCTCGTGACGCCTTCGCCGACCTTCACGACCGTCGCGGCAAATTCATGTCCCGGTGTAAACGGAAAATACGCCGGCCAGCCGATATTCACATAGTCCCCATTGATTGTTTTGGGATCCGAACCGCATATCGCGACGGATTCTATGCGCGCCAAGACCTCGCCAGCTTTCGGCTCCGGAATATCCACTTCCTGTATAGAAAACGTTTTTGGAGATTCCAATACGAGTGCTTTCATCTTTTCCATGAGAATTATCCTCCTTCTCGCCTATTATTCAGACAGATTGTTCATCTTTTCATTGAGCAGCAGGATCGCGCCGAAATCGAGATCGGCCCAACCGTTGTTTTTCATCGCGCCGTAGTATTCTTTTACGATGGACGTGAGCGGCAACGCAATACCCTCGTCCTTGGCGATATCGAGCGCAAGCTGCAGATCCTTGATCGATGTGGTCACCGTTGACATCGCCGTCCAATCACGCTTTTTGATACGATCCACCTTGGCTTTCAAATTCGGTGACGCAGGCGCGCTGTCCGCGATCAGATCGATGAGCACATCCCATGGAACACCGGCCTTCTTGCCGAGTATCACCGCTTCGGAGAACATCTGCATCGTGATGTTCACCATCATGTTTATTGCGATCTTCACATAGCGAGACAATTCGCCTTCGCCGATATACGTCTGCCTGTTTCCGAGAATCTTAAAAAGCGGCAGCACTTCGTCATAAAGCGCACGATCTCCGGATACCATGACCGCAAGTGTTCCCTCTTCGGCAAAAGAAGTACTGCCTGAAACCGGCGCGCGCAAAAATCCCGCCCCGGTCTTAGCAAGCGCTTCCGCGACGCGCGCCGAACCATCCGGCGCGACCGTGCTCATATCAATAAGGATGTAATCTCCATTCGCCTCCGTAAGACCACCCGGTCCCGAAACGACTTCTTCCAAAATCGCCGTATTCGGAATCATCGTGAAAACATAGTCCACTTTTTCCGCAAGATCCTTCGGACTTGAGGCCATCGCAGCACCGCTCGCAATCAGGTCCTTAGCCGCGTCCGGATTGGTATCAAAAACCATAAGAGGATACCCATTCTCCTGCAAGCGTCGGGACATCCTGCTTCCCATTTTTCCGACGCCGATCCAACCAACCTTTTTCATTTTCTTCACCACCCGTCTTCTTAAACAGTGGTCTGCCCTTGCAGGGCAGACCATCCATTGTGAATTTTTTCAACAATTGGTAAATGAAAGACTACCAGCCTTTCTTTGCGATAAAAGCATCAACGTTGCTTGCGTCAACGACCTCGCCGCCGCAATAATAGTTGGCCTCCACAGCGTCTTTGCCCTGCTCGAAGTATATCTTCGCGGCTTCGAGGCCGAGTTCGCCCTGCCTCCAGGACTGATCGTCAACTGTCAGCGCGATCCTGCCGTCCTTTATGGCTTCGATCAGTTCCTTATAAGCGTTGATCGTTACGACTGTGATCTCGTCCTGACGGTTCGCCGCGCGGATCGCTTCGACGGCGCCGAGCGCCACTTCACCGGAAGCGCCGAACACGAGGTCAATGTCGGGGTGCGCCGCCAGCAGAGACGTCATGACTTCTTTTGCCTTGACGCGGTTGTAGTCGGTTGGCTGGATATCGGTGAGCGTCAGTCCGAGCTCTTCGATGGCTTCCTTCGCGCCCGTCGTACGGTCGATACTGGTCTGGGCTCCGGTCACACCTTCGAGGATGATGACGTTCTTGCCGCCGTTCGCGGCGACCTTCGCACCTTCTTTTACAGCCATCCACGAGCCGTCGACGTTCTCAAAGCCCGTGTAGCACAGTACATCGAGCGATTCGTCGTACATTCTCGTGTTGATGTCAACGACAGGAATGCCGGCTTCGTTGATCTTCTCGATGGCAGGCGTGATGCCTTTGGAGTCGGCCGGCACGACCAGGAATACGTCAGGCGGATTGACAAGCGCCTGCTCCAGGATCTGAATCTGCTCTTCGTTGCTGTCAGGGGTTACCGGGTACTTGACGTCAACAGTCCAGCCCCAGGATTCGCCCAACGCTTTCACCGCGTCCGCCATCTCTACAAAGAACGGGTTTGTTTGGTTCTTCACGAGCAGCAGGGCCGTCTTCGGCTCGCCGGACGTCGTGTCTCCTGCTTCGCTTGCATCAGATCCGCCGACCGCCGCCTGCTCATCAGAACTACCGCCACTGCAAGCCGCAAGGCTGAAGGCCATCATCAGCGCAAGTATTACTGCCAGTACAGTCCTCATGTTTTTCTTTTTCATTACCATTTTCTCCTCCTGTTGTACAATAATTTTTAACTGAACACTTTAAGTGATAACGGTTACGAATTGAATTTCAGACCGTAGGCGTCATCCGGAGGCTGACGCCGTCGTTCAATAGGTTACGAATATAGCACTTTTGAGATATTCTTCTCGATGCGCGCCGTACCGAGCTCGATAACCAACGACAGGATAATGATGACGCCGATCACAAACTGCTGCCATAAGTTCGGAACACCCATCTGAATCATGCCATTCATAATGACCATCAGCACGAAACTTCCGACGATTGCGTTGAACACACTGCCTTCGCCGCCGATGAACGACGTTCCGCCGATCAATGCGGCCGCCACTGCCTGCAATGGAAAGTCTTCGCCAATCGTCGGCTCCGCGCAGGAGAGATCAGCCACATAAAGTATCCCTGCTAAAGCGGCAAGGCAACCGCTGATCGCGTATACAATAATCGTGATTTTTTGGACGCTGTAGCCCGAAAGGCTCACTGCTTCGAAATTGCGCCCCGCAAGATAAAAACTGCGTCCGAATACCGTCTTTGTCATGATGAACCAAAGCACAACCGCAACCGCTATGGCGATGATGAAGAAGGTCCAGCGATTCGACGTAAAGAGCGGCACGAACGTATCCCCAAGGTTGTAGATTTGGCGGCCTGCAAGCAGCAGATACGCCACACCGCGGATGATCCAGCTCATTGAGTAGGTAGCGATGAAGGGCGATACACCGATCACGCCAATCAGGACGCCGTTTGTGATGCCGACAAGCGTACCAAATGCCAATCCGATCAATATGGAGAGCGCTACGTTCATGCCGGCTTCAAGGCAAAGTGCCGTGATACACGAAGACATCGCCAGATTGGAACCGACCGAAAGGTCAAAGCCTCGAAGGATAATCGTCAGGTTCATCCCGAGTGTCAGAATGATCAGGAACGGCACTTGTATCGAAGCAATGTTAGCAATATTGGTCCAGTTTGTCAGACCCCAGAACGTATCGCTTGCAACCGAGAAAAATACAAGCAGGATGAACAGGAATATCCACCTTGAATATCGAACGATAAACATCTGGAACGTAACGCTGTTCAGCGTCGCTCCGGCAGACGCGGTATTTTCAGCACTATGCGTCATAGCGGTACACCCTCCTTAACTGATGCGATCTCCTGCGTTTCGTCGTCAGCACGTCGATAACGATGACTAGTAGCGTGAAGCATCCGATCAGCGTCTGCTGCCAAAACGCGGACAGGCCAATGAGAACCAGGCCGTCCTTCAGTATAGCGATCAAAAGCGCGCCGAAAACACTTCCAAGCACTCCGCCGGTGCCACCTACAAGCGGTGTTCCGCCGACGACGACCGCGGCGATCGCGTTGAATTCATATCCTTTGCCGGACACAGGGCTGATAGAGTTGGTCTGCGAGGCAAGCAGCGCGCCGCCGAAACCTGCAAGCAACCCGGATATCAGGTACAGACCGATAATCGTCCCTGTCACGTTTACTCCCGATTGGCGCGCGCATATCTCCGAATCGCCGATTGCGTAGATATGCAGCCCAAAGCGCGTCCGGTTCAAAACGAACGCCATAATCAACACAACAATTGCCGCTATAATAACGACCGTATAGATCGGTCCGATGCTGCCGCCGCCGATGAACCGATACGTCTTGGACAAACCTCCGAATATGCTTCCCCCGCTGATCACCTGTGCAAGCCCCGCGGCCATGCTCATGCTGGCGAACGTAACAAGGAAGAAGTTGAACTTCAGTTTGCCGATCATGACTCCGTTGAACAGACCGACAGCAGCGCCGACCAGCATGGCCACGACCACAGAGACAAAAACATCCGAAATAGAATTGTCGCCGAGCCTTTGCAGCGTGAGCACCGACAAAAGACCCGACAATGACATGACATAGCCAACGGAAAGATCGAGCCCTGCGGACAGCACCGCCATCGTCATGCCCATTGACACAATGACTAAAATGGAGGCGTTCTTCATGATGAGCGACAGATTCATCCACGACGTGAATCCTTTCGCGAAAATCGCGAAAAAGATAAACAGCGCGATGCAGACCCATACGATAACAGGGACTTGTTTCAGAATCTTTTTTACCGTGTTATTGACATTCATTCTTTCCATCCCCTCCGATCGCCATGCCAATCATTGTTTCCTGATCAAACGCATCCGTTTTTCGATTCAGTTCACCTATGACCTCGCCGTCGCGAAGAACGTAGACGCGGTCCGCTATACCGACAAGCTCCTGAAGCTCCGATGATATCATCAGTACGCCCGCACCCTGTGCGACAAGTTCGTCGATCAGCTCATAAATCTCCGCTTTTGCACCGATATCCACGCCGCGCGTCGGTTCATCAAGGAGGTAGATGTCGGCCTCCGTGCAGAGCCATTTCGCAATAACGACCTTTTGCTGGTTTCCGCCGGACAGCTCTCCGACGCGTTTTTTCGAAGACGGCGTCGCGACGCGAAGCTGTTTCACAAAGCGGTCTGCCGCGCTCACTTCCTTGCCCGTGGAGATCAGCCCGCCTCCAAACAGCTTTTTCATCGACGCGGATGTCACATTTTCAAAAATCGGCGCCCTGACAAAAAGCCCTTCTTCTTTGCGGTTTTCCGGCAGGAACGCCACGCCCATATTGATTGCCCGGATAGGCTTCAGAGCCTTTGTATCAACTTTTTCGCCGTGAATAAAGAGCTCGCCGCCCTCGATCTTGTCGTAGCCGAACATCGCCTTCGCCAGTTCCGTGCGCCCCGCGCCGACCAGGCCGGCCAGCCCGACTACTTCGCCGCGCCGCACATGAACATCCACATTCCGGAACCGCAGCCCGGAAAGCTTTTCCGTTCGGAGCAGCTCATCGCCAGGCTCATTCCAACTGCGCGCGTAGATATTTTCGATCTTGCGCCCCACCATCAGCGGGATCAGATCGTCCATCCTGATATCGTTGATGTTGTACGTGCCGATGTATTTGCCGTCACGCATGATGGTTACGCGTTCGCCAATCTCCCACAACTCTTTCATACGATGCGAGATATAAACGACGCTGACACCGCTGTCGCGCAAGTTTCTCGTAATGCGGAACAGGTTCTGGATTTCTTGTTCGGTCAACGAGGACGTCGGCTCATCCATTATGATCAATTTGGAATTCGTCGAGAGGGCTTTCGCAACTTCTACCATCTGCTGCTGTGCAATCGACAGATCCTTCACAAGATGATTCGGCGAGATATCAATACCGAGATCATCGAGCAAAGCCTTGCAATCCTGATTCATCTTTTCGATATCCACCAGACCGAGCAGTTTGTTTTTTATCGGTTCTTTTCCGATGTAGATATTCTGAGCAACCGTACGATTGCTCATCAAATTGAGTTCCTGATGAATGATGTTCACGCCTTTTGCCTGCGCTTCATTGACGCTCTTCGGAGCGTAATGTTTCCCGTCCAATACCATTTCACCGCCATCCGCCGGGTAGAGACCCGCGATGATCTTCACGAGCGTGGATTTGCCTGCACCGTTTTCTCCTATTATCAAATGCGTTTCGCTATTTTTGATCGAAAAAGACACATCATCGACTGCGAGCACTCCTGGAAATTGTTTGCGCAGACCATGGATTTCCAACAATGTATTGCTCTCCATGAAAACCTCCTTCGTTGTCTTTACCGATTTGGGTTACAGCTTCTCGAACACGCCGATCTTGTATAGCTCGTGTACGGACTTCCAGCCGTCAGATAAAGGTTCTTTCAAGCATGCATCTATTTCTTCCTGGGAACGGAATGAGAATTTATTACAGGGGGGTACTTCTCCCGGAGGAAATGCTTCTCTGATTTCATCGATCATCAACGTCAGATATTTTAAGATTGCGGCAACCGGCCTTCTGGCCTTGTCCGCAGTCCCTCTGCTTGGATAACCCACTACACCTTCAGGCGTTCCGAACCTTTCGATCACATTATGGCCTTCGGCATAGCTCCATTCATTTGGGCGATAAAGGGAATTTACAGACGTATCATAATGCCCCTGAAGCATCATTGCCTTCGGCTGAGCATCCACACAAACAGACATATCGACCATTTCCGGAAATAATAAGTTGGCAACGGCAGTCTCCGCCTCATCCGCATGAATGAACTGAGTCGTCCATCCATGATCTTTTTCAGTCGGATAGAAGAACTCCCTGACGGCTTTATGCCACTCAATAACGGTAACAAATGCGGGCAGCTGGAATCGCTTAAAGAATTCCTGGACAGCAGCCTCCAGCATCCAAAGGTGTCCATGATTATTTACCAGTATGATTTTTCTGAATCCGTCGTCCCAGAGACCAAGAATGGTATAAATGAGCGTTTCCTTTACAGCTTCCTCCGGTAAGATGACAGTACCGGCCATTCCGATATGATGGTAAGGATGTCCGCCATAGTTCAGCGGTGGAAAAGCAAGAGCAACTTCATAACCCTTATTTGCGGTATATCTCCTGATTCCTTCACAGATCTGAGTACACATAAAAGTATCCAATCCGCTTGGGTTATGTACGCCGTGGTTCTCCGTGCAGCCGATCGGAACCAGTACAATATCATTTTTCTTTCTTTTCTCACAGACAATATGTCTTGGTGTATTTTGTATGTAGCAGCCGGCTTTTCCTAACTCGGATGCGGCGCCGATTCCGTATTCCTCAAGGATTCCATCGACTTCTTTTTCAGAAGCGTCCCATAGTTGTTTCTTCATTCTGCCAACGGAAGTATTTTCAAAGAACACTTCCTGCCTCTCAGTTGTTAACCATTTTTTTTCTTCCATTTTTAATACCTCCTTGGAAC
>DATMXY010000197.1:0-3953 GCA_035561275.1 Anaerovoracaceae bacterium
AGTTAGAGTATAATGCTCTAACTTAATTATTGTTCAGTCCGTTTTAAACGACGGCGTCAGGCCTGACGCCCGCGTCGGTTTGAATTTGGAGGTATCAAACCTTGGATCAATTTTTACAGCAGATGGTTAACGGGATTTCTCTGGGCAGTATCTACGCACTGATCGCCCTGGGTTATACCATGGTTTACGGAATTATCAAGCTCATCAACTTTGCGCATGGAGACGTGTACATGATCGGCGCCTATATCGGGTTTGCCGCTACCACTTATGCGAGACTGGGATTTTTACCGGCGCTCATAATTTCAATGATTTCCTGCGCAGTCCTGGGTGTTGTTATCGAAAAGGTGGCGTACAAGCCGTTAAGACATTCTTCGAGAATTGCGGTACTGATCACCGCCATCGGCGTATCTCTGCTCCTTGAATATGTGATGATGTTCTTTGTCGGAGCCGAAGTCCGATCCTATCCGCAGCTATTATCCAATGCAGCTTTCGATCTGGGCAACGTCAGAATCAATATGCAGCAGATATACATAGTCGCTACCGCAGTTGCGCTTATGATCCTGTTACAGTTTATCGTTCACAGGACAAAGACGGGAAAGGCGATGCGGGCTGTATCCGTCGATCGGGATGCGGCACAGCTGATGGGGATCAAAGTCGACAGGACCATTTCCTTCACCTTTGCCATAGGCTCCGCATTTGCGGGCGCCGCAGGGGTTTTAGTCGGCATCTACTATAATTCCATCGATCCGCTCATGGGGATCATGCCCGGGCTTAAGGCTTTTGTGGCCGCCGTGTTCGGAGGTATCGGAAGTATTCCGGGAGCTATGATCGGAGGTCTCTCCATCGGAATTATGGAAACTCTTGTTTCCGGGTATGGCAATTCCATGTACAGAGACGCCGCCGTATTTGCGTTTTTAATCATCATTTTGATTTTGAAGCCGACCGGCCTTCTTGGGAAAAATACAAGGGAGAAGGTGTAAACGATGAGAGTCTTAACGAAAAAGAACCTGTTGATTCTCGGCATTATTTTATTGATCTTTATTGTGATACAGCTTCTTATTATCGCCGGCGTCATCAATCCTTTTTATGAAATTACACTGGCGATGATTTGCATAAACATCATACTTGCGGCCAGCTTAAATCTGGTTACCGGTTTCACGGGACAGTTCTCACTGGGTCATGCGGGATTCATGTCAATCGGTGCATATGTGTGCGCTCTCATAGTAATGTCGATGAATTCTGCGCTGGGATTTCTCATCGGGACCCTTGCGGGAGCGCTCATGGCGGCACTGGTAGGCGTTCTCGTCGGAATTCCCACCCTGAGGCTCAGAGGCGATTATCTTGCCATAGCCACGTTAGGTATGGCGGAGATCATCCGCGTTATATTTTTAAATATGGAAATCACAAACGGGGCAGCCGGATTAAGCGGCATTCCGAGGTATACGAACTGGATCTGGCTTTTCCTGTTCACCACGGCGGCGATCTTGTTTATCAATAATTTTATCAAGTCGTCCCACGGGCGGGCGTGTATTTCCATCCGCGAGGATGAGGTCGCCGCGGAATCCATGGGAATCAATACGACAAAATATAAGGTAATGGCCTTTGCCATCGGCGCTTTCTTTGCCGGAACCGCCGGCGCGCTTTACGCATCTTATTTCTATGTGATTAAACCCAATATTTTCGGCTTCCTGAAGTCCATCGATATTTTGGTGATCGTGGTTCTGGGAGGAATGGGAAGCCTGACCGGATCTGTCCTCGCGGCCGCATTGCTTGCGATCCTGACCACCTTCCTGCAATCCTTTACCGCTGTACGAATGATACTTTACGCAGCGCTTTTGGTCCTGATCATGATTTTCAGGCCGCAGGGCATCATGGGAACAAAAGAGATCAACGACCTATTCAAATTCAGGCCGAGAAAAAAAGATGAAAGAATTGAGTAAAGGGGGAGCCTGTCATGTCATTATTATCAGTTGACAAATTAACAAAATCATTTGGTGGGCTTACCGCCGTGTCCAACGTCAGCCTCCATATCGACAGGGGAGAGCTGGTGGGCCTCATCGGCCCCAACGGCGCCGGAAAAACGACTCTGTTCAATCTTCTTACCGGCGTATATGTTCCCACATCGGGTAAAATAAAATTGGAGAAAAACGGGCGTCAGAAAGAGCTGGGAGGACTGAAGCCTTATCAGGTCACAAAAGAAGGCCTGGCCAGAACTTTCCAGAACATCAGACTGTTCAAGGACCTGACGGTGCTTGACAACGTCCGGATCGCAATGCACCAGAATGTCAACTACCGATTGGGCTCCGCGTTCCTGCATTTGAATAAATACCATAACGAAGAGGACGCGCTGATGGCAGAGGCGGAAAAGCTGCTGGATATCTTCCATCTTTCCCATAAGAAAAGCGAACTCGCCAAGAATCTTCCATACGGAGAGCAAAGACACCTGGAAATTGTAAGAGCGCTGGCGACAAAGCCTTCCCTGCTGCTGCTCGACGAGCCTGCGGCGGGTATGAATCCCCATGAAACCGCTGCATTGACTAAGATCATCCAATGGATCCGGAAGGAATTCGACCTTACGATCCTGCTGATCGAGCATGATATGTCGCTGGTCATGAAGATCTGCGAACGGATCTACGTGCTGGATTACGGCATGCTCATCGCTTCCGGCAAACCGGAGGAAATCAGAACGAACAAGAAGGTGATCGAGGCGTATTTAGGGGAGGATGTAAACAATGCTTGAGATAAAAAATCTTAATGTACATTACGGCGTCATCCATGCCTTGAAGAATATCTCTTTAACAGTAAACAGCGGAGAGATCGTAACGCTGATCGGAGCCAACGGAGCCGGGAAAACCACGACGCTGCGCACGATTTCCGGACTGATTCGGGCTACAAGCGGGGAAATCGTCCTGGAAGGGAAGAATATCTCCAGCCTGACCGCGCCCCAGAGGGTAGAGCTCGGCATTTCCCAGGTTCCGGAAGGAAGAAGGATTTTCCCGGAGATGAGCGTATTGGAAAATCTTGAACTCGGCGCTTTTCTTCGGAACGATAAGGCCGGGATCAGGAAAGATATGGAAATGGTTTTCGAAAAGTTTCCGATCCTTGGCAACCGGAAAAAACAGACGGCAGGGACCCTGTCCGGCGGTGAGCAGCAGATGCTCGCAATGGGGCGTGCATTGATGTCGCGGCCTCGGATCCTGCTGATGGATGAACCGTCCATGGGACTGGCTCCGCTGCTGGTCCGCGAAATTTTTGAAATCATCAGGAACATCAATCAGGCAGGAACGACGATCCTGCTGGTGGAACAGAATGCCAGCATGGCGCTTTCCATCGCACACAGGGCCTATGTTATCGAAACCGGTTCAATTGTGATCGCCGGCACCGGGGAGGAACTGGCAAAGAGCAGTGAAATTCAAAAAGCTTATTTAGGAGGGGAATAATATGTATGTAAAAAACAGAATGACCTCGAATCCGTATACGATAGCTTTTGATGCACCAATTACGGAAGTAATTGAACTGATGCGTGAAAAAAATCTGAAAAGAGTTCCTGTGGTTCATGGCGACAAAGTCGTGGGCATGATCACCCACGGGGATATTCAGAAAGTATCTCCGACCAAGGCCACATCACTGAGCATTTTTGAAGTAAATTACCTGCTGTCCAAGACAAAGGTCAGCGACGCCATGAGCAAAGAGATCATCACCATTTCTCCCGATGCGCTTCTCGAAGAGGCCGCCGTGCTGATGCGCGAAAATAAAATCGGTACGCTTGCCGTAGTCAAGGAGAAGAAACTCGTCGGCATCATTACGGAAAGCGATATCTTTGACGCTTTTATTGATTTGCTTGGATTCCGGGATGCCGGGAGCAGAATTACGATCAGGGCGGCAGATGCGCCGGGCGTTTTGGCAGACATTGCGGAGATATTCAGGGATCTGGATTCCAATATCACTCACAT
>DATMXY010000198.1:0-7581 GCA_035561275.1 Anaerovoracaceae bacterium
GCGTATTATATCATATCGATTTTCGCTTGTAAAACACTTTTTATTATAAAAACAGACATTTTCACGGATCGCCCGGTTCTTTTCAATTAGTTTCCCGGATTTATTCTCAATTATTCGGCTCATGCGTACAATTCCCGCATGTCGGCCATACGAATGAACCGCTGGTTCCTGCTGCCCCGGAAATCCAGTGTGAGATCCCTTTCCTCAAGGATGAACGGCCCGTCCACCAGATAATCGACGATACCCAGAAGCTTTTTAACATCCTCATCCTTTGCCGCCAGATCCTGCAGTTCTTCCAGGGTATATCCGGAATAGGCCACGATGGTAAGGCCTCGGGCTTTCACAGCGATACCCAGCTTATAAAACTCCTTCGGCCTGCAGAACGGTTCTCCGCCGGTAAAGGTCACGCCGGAAAGCAAAGGATTGCCGTCAATATCCGCAAGGATGCCGGCCAGTTCACACTCGTATCCCCCATTGAAGTCATGAGTGGCTTCGTTGTGGCAGCCCTTGCACCTGTGCGGGCAGCCCTGGGAAAAAATCGCATACCGCAACCCCGGCCCGTCAACGATGGATTCCTTTATGACACCTGCGACTCTGACGGTCTCTCCCGGCCTCATCGCCTTATCCGACACGGTGTTTCACCCTTTCGCGCTCCTCGGCCCTCTTGGCGTTGTTAAACCGCTCCACCGTTCCCACGAGATAGCCGGTGATCCTGCGGATCCGTTCGAATCCAAGGTCTCCTTCATATTCTGTTCGATGGCATCTTGGGCATTCGTTGTCAATGATACCGGTATAACCGCAGACGGGATCCCGGTCCACCGGGTGGTTGATTGAGCCGTATCCGACGCCGCTTTCCTTCATGAAGCGCACGATACGTTCAAAAGCCTCAAGGTTTTTTGTCGGATCTCCGTCAAGCTCCACATACGTGATATGCCCCGCATTGGTGAGGCTGTGGTACGGCGCCTCAATTTTTATCTTGTCAAAGGCGGAAATATTATAATAAACGGGAATATGGAAGGAGTTGGTATAATATTCCCTGTCGGTGACGCCTTCTATGACCCCGTATTTCTCCTTGTCTATCCGCACGAATCTGCCGGAAAGGCCTTCGGCCGGCGTCGCGATCAGCGTGTAATTGAAGCCTGTCTTCGCGGATTCTTCATCCAGCCGCTTGCGCATGTAACCGACAATGTTCAGGCCGAGGTTCCGGGCTTCCTGCGTTTCCCCGTGATGGCTTCCGATCAGCGCTTTCAGGCATTCCGCAAGCCCGATGAAGCCCATGGTCAGCGTACCGTGTTTCAGGATCTCGCCGATGCTGTCGTTTGGCCCGAGTTTGTCAGAATCCATCCAGATCCCCTGTCCCATGAGAAACGGGAAATTTTTCACCTTCTTTACCGCCTGGATCTTGTAACGTTCCATGAGCTGGTCGATGACCAGGGTGATCTTCCTGTCCAGGTCCTCGAAGAAAATATCTACATTGCCGTTTGCCTTGATGGCCAGCCTCGGCAGATTGATCGAGGTGAAGCTCAGATTGCCTCTTCCGCCCACAGTCTGCCTCGTCTTATCGTAATTGTTGGCGATGACCCTCGTCCGGCAGCCCATATAGGCGACCTCCGTATCATGGTTGGAGGAATCATAAAATTGGAGATTAAAGGGCGCATCCAAAAATGAAAAGTTGGGATACAGCCTCTTTGCCGAAACCCTGCAGGCCAGCTGGAACAGGTCGTAGTTCGGATCCCCGGGGTTGAAGCTTACGCCTTCCTTGACTTTAAATATATGAATCGGGAAAATCGCCGTCTCCCCGTTTCCGAGCCCGGCCTCCGTCGCCTTCAGGACGCTTTCGATCACGAGCCTGCCCTCCGGGCTGGTATCGGTGCCGTAATTGATGGAGCTGAACGGGATCTGCGCGCCCGCCCTGGAATGCATGGTGTTGAGATTGTGGACAAAGGCCTCCATGGCCTGGTAGGTGGCCCTTTTGATCTCCTTCTGCGTATAGCTGACAGCGACCTGCCGGACGGTCTTGATCTGATCTTCGGTAAGGAATTCCTTCAGGTATTCCGCTTCCTTCTTCAGATAATCGTTGTTGTCTGCCATGTTGGGCTCAATGCCGAAATCCCGCTTAATAACCTCTCCGATCTCATTGACCCTCGTCTCGCCGTCTTCCGTGCCGCACAGGATGTCCATGCTTTTCCCCAGGTTGTTCCAATACAGCTTTTTATATGTCTTTTTCACGCCGCTTGCCATGCTGTAATCAAAATTCGGTATGCTCTGCCCGCCGTGCTGGTCGTTCTGGTTGGACTGGATCGCGATGCAGGCCAATGCGGCATAGCTCCGGATATCGTTTGGTTCCCGCAGAAAGCCGTGGCCGGTGGAAAAACCGTCCTGGAACAGTTTCTCCAGGTCGATCTGGCAGCAGGTGGTCGTAAGGGTCAGGAAATCCAGGTCGTGGATATGGATGTCTCCCTCCCGGTGGGCCTTTGAATGGTCCGGGTGAAGCACGAACATCTCATAAAACTGCTTGGCGCCTTCGGAACCGTACTTCAGCATGGTTCCCATGGCGGTGTCCCCGTCTATATTGGCGTTTTCACGCTTGATATCGTTATCCTGGGCCTCCTTGAAGGTCAGGTCTTCGTAAACCTTCATGAGGCGTGTGTTCATCTCCCGGATCCTTGTGCGCTCCGCGCGGTAAAGGATATACTCCTTTGCAGTCCTGGCGTGCCCGTTCTCGATGAGGATTTTTTCAACCGCGTCCTGGATCTGCTCTACCGTAGGACTGTCCGATAATCCGCTTTCAAGAACATATTGTTCCACCTTTTTCGCGAGCTCAAAGGCCATATCCCGGTCTTTTCCGCCTAAAACCGCAGCCGCCTTATAAATGGCGTCTGCGATCTTATCAATGTGAAATTCCGTACAACGTCCGTCTCTTTTAATGATCTGTCTGATTGTGCCCAACGTTCTTAACCTCCGTCATTTGTGACTTCAAATCGACTTGTTCAACCGTATGCATGACCGTTCGGGATCCCTTTTCATTGGTTTCTCAGGTCTTCGGTCGGACCATATTTATTGCCTTGATTTTCTTCTGATACAAGATATGGTGCTAGTCGTATTAATAATCATAATTGGAGCTTTAAGAATTGTCAATAGAATCCAACTTTTTTTATCGTACAGAAATCTTTGCATTATTCGTTGATTTTACTGGATATTTCGCTTTTTTATTGCACAATAATATAGTTTTTGTAGATAAATGTAATGTTTCTGTTGAATTTATCACAAGGCGCCGATCCAGGCTGCCACCCCTGAATTTTCTCCGATCCGAAACACCCCCTGCGTGTCGTAAGATACAGAGCCGCTGATGAAAAAATCTTTCAGATATTCGTTTTCCGCCATTCCCAGGTTCAGCAGAAAAACGCCGCCACTGTCTGCATTGCCGTCACTGCAACATATGCCGCCGCTTTTGGCCGCGACGACCAGACGTCCTTTTTCCCCTATCCTTACAAAGGAATAAAAGTCTCCTTCCGCTGACCGGGGCTGAAAAAGATAGTCCTCCAGTTCATCTATCTTTCTGCGGAAGGCAAACAGCCTCCTATAGAACCGCAGGATCGCCGGGTCTCCGCGGTCGCGATCAAAGCACATGCGGTTAAAGGGGTCTTTCCCGCCCTTCATGCCGATCTCATCGCCATAGTAAACGCACGGGATCCCGGGCATGAAAGATACGATCAGCAGCGCAAGGAACAGCTTTTGCCGCGCTTCCCCGTCGTCCCTGCTGTTCTCTGCAAGCACGGTCAGGATCCTTTCTGTATCGTGTGTTCCCAGAATATTCATCAATGCGCGGAAGGCCGGTCCCGGATAATTCTCCCGGATTTCGTCCACCACCCGTTCCAGCTCGGCTCCGTTCCCGCCATGCGTCAGAAAGTCGATGACGGCATTTTTCAGGGGGTAATTCATCACCGAATCCAGCTGCTTTCCCTGAAAATACTTTCTTCTGCGCCCATAGGAGACCTTGTTGGACGCATCCTCCCAGACTTCACCGATAACAGCCCCGTCAGGCCTGATTTCCTTTACCGCGGCCCGCAGTGCTTCAAGGAATTCGTCGGGCAGTTCGTCGGCCACGTCAAGGCGGTATCCCGAGGCGCCGCAGCGCAGCCAGTGCTTTATGACCGAATCTTCCGAACGGACGATAAAGTCCAGATAAGACGGTTCCGTTTCATTTACGCCTGGCAATGTGTCGATGCCCCACCAGGATTCGTATTGATCCGGAAATTCTGTGAAACGGTACCATTTGTAATAAGGGGAATCCTTGCTCTGATAAGCGCCGGGCTCCGGATAGCGGCCGTTCTTGTTGAAATACAGGCTATCGCTGCCCGTATGGTTGAACACGCCGTCCAGGATGATCCGGATCCCCTTTTCCGCCGCCTTTTTACACAGCTCGCGGAAATCCTCCTCCGTGCCCAGTATGGGATCGATCGTCCGGAAGTCCGCCGTGTCGTAGCGATGGTTGGAATAAGCCTCGAAAACCGGATTCAGATAGATCGCCGTGACGCCCAGCTCTTCCAGGTAGCCGAGCTTTTCAATGATCCCCCTGAGATTGCCGCCGAAGAAATCGTTGTTCCGGACGATCCCCTTCTCGTCGGGCTCATGGTTGGGTATCCCGCCCCAGTCCTCCCTCGATATGTAATTTTTATTCAGCCGTGGAGCGCGGTAATTTCCGCTGCGCGCAAAGCGGTCCGGGAAGATCTGGTACATCACGCCGCTTTTCAGCCAGTCTGGTGTGGTGTAATCCGCGGAATACACGGTAAGCTGGTAATCGGGCGTCTGTTCCGTCTCTCCGTCCTGCCGGATCACTTCAAAATGATAAAAATACAGACCAGTTTCCTCGATCTGCGGCGAGAATTCAAAAATATCGTGCCCTCCAGGCAATATTTCCTGTGCTCCGGGCAATATTTCCGGCGCCCCGTCCACCGTAACGGCAGCTCCGGTTTCCTCGTTTTTTAATACGAGGCGTGCGAAAGCGGCGGGTACTCCGCCTCCCGCTGCGATACGAAAAGTCAGGGATGAGCCGCTTGCTATGGACCCGAAGGGGTGTTTATAAAAGGAATTCCTGGAATCAAACTGGATCATGGATCGATTGTATCCTCCAAATACGGTCTGCATATTCCCTTACGCTTCTGTCGGCGGCAAAAAATCCTGCTTTTGCGATGTTGGTAAGGGACATGCCTCCCCAGCGGAGGGAGTCCCGATACGCGGCGACGGCTTCCGCCTGCGCATTCCTGTAGCTTTCAAAATCCGCGATGACAAAGTATTGGTCCGCTTCCCCGTTGAAACCGGCAATGAGCGAATTGATGATATCCCCGAAGGACCCCCCCGGGATTCCGTTGGCAAGGAATTTTATGACGGCGGCAATGCTCTTATTCTCCTGGTAATAGCTCCAGGGGCTGTAGGTCCCGCCCGCCGCAAGCCGCTCCGCCTCTTCCGCGCCCATGCCGAAGATGAAGATGTTTTCTTTCCCCACTGCGTTGTAGATTTCAACGTTGGCGCCGTCCATGGTCCCGATGGTCACCGCTCCGTTGAGCATCAGCTTCATATTTCCGGTCCCCGAGGCCTCCTTTCCCGCGAGGGAAATCTGTTCCGACAGGTCCGCCGCAGGAATGATCAGCTCCGACAGGGATACGGAATAGTTCTCAAGGAAGACGACCTTGATGCGCTCCCGCAGCAGCGGATCCTTTTCCAGGTGCTCGGAAAGCTTGCAGGCCAGCCGGATGATCTGTTTGGCCATATAATACCCGGCTGCAGCCTTTGCCCCGAAAATGAAGGTCCTGGGCTGCATCTCCAGATTGGGGTTTTCCCCGATTTTATTACAGAGGTCGATGATGTGAAACAGGTTCAAAAGCTGCCGTTTATACTCATGGAGCCGTTTCACCTGCACATCGAATATGGAATCCGGATTTACAATAATATTATTACGGTTCTTGATGTATTCCGCCAGCCTGAGCTTGTTGTCCCGCTTGATCTGCGCCAGTTTTTCCAGTACGGCGGGGTCTTCTTTATAGGCCAGCAGTTTCTCCAGTTCCACAGGATCTCGTTTGAACCCAGGGCCGCAGAGCTCTTCAATGAGCTCCGAAAGCTTCGGATTCGCCTGGCAGAGCCATCTCCGGTACGCGATACCATTGGTCACACTGGTAAATTTCTCAGGCGTCAGCCGGGCGTAGCCGCGGAACAGCTTCTTTTTGATAATGCAGCTGTGAAGAGCCGATACCCCGTTGACCGTATGGGACGCCATCACGCAGAGGTTCGCCATCCTGATCTTCCCGTTGAAAATAATAGCCATCTCATTCCGCAGCGCTTCATCGCCGGGAAACGCCAAAAGCAGCTCCTCGCTGAACCGGCGGTTGATTTCCTTTATAATGGAATGCAGCCGCGGGAGCAGGCGGGCAAAGAGGTCCTCCGGCCATTGTTCCAGGGCTTCCGGCATCACGGTATGATTGGTATAGGATACGGTTTTCGCCACGATATCCCAGGCATCCTCCCATTCGTAACCGTAAACGTCAATAAAAATGCGCATCAGTTCCGGTATGGACATGGTCGGATGGGTATCGTTGATATGGACCGCTATTTTTTCGTGAAAATTGTCCAGGCTGTCATAGGTTTGCATATGCCGCTTTGTCAGCGTCTGCATAGAAGCGGAGATGAAAAAATACTGCTGCTTCATGCGCAGGAGCTTTCCTTCTTCATGTGCGTCCTCGGGATACAGGATCTTTGATATGATCTCCGCCTGGTGCTTCTCTTCCATGGACTGGAGGTACTCGCCCTTTGCGAAGAGCTCCATGTCGATGCTGATGGGCGACGTGGACTCCCAGAGCCTTAAGGTATTGACGGCTTCGCTGCGGTAACCGGAGATCAGCATGTCTCTGGGAACGGCGATGACCGTGGTATAGTCCGTATGAATGAGCTTCATCTTGCCCTTATCGTCCCATACCTCGGAAAGCTTGCCTCCGAAGTGCACCTCCTCGGCCTCGTCTTCCTTGGTGATGAGCCAGCAATCTCCCAGATCCAGCCAGTCGTCCGGCTCCTCCACCTGTATGCCGTCCCGGATCTTCTGTTTGAATATCCCGTATTCATAGCAGATGGACATTCCCTGGCCGAACATGCCGCAGGAGCTGATCGCGTCCAGATAGCAGGAAGCCAGCCTGCCCAGGCCGCCGTTCCCCAGTCCCGCATCAGGTTCCATTTCGTAGAACGCTTCGATTTCCTGGTCATAATCCTTCAGGGCCGAGCGGAAGATCTCCTCCATGCCCAGGTTGAAAAGATGATTCCGAAGCGATGTTCCCGGCAGGAATTCCATGGAGAGGTAAATCACCTGCTTTTCCGTCTGGGAACATATGATATCGTGATTTTCCAGCCACAGTTCCGAGAGGATGTCCCGGACCACAAAGCATGCCGAACGGTAAATCTGGTGTTGCGTGGCGTTATCGGGCTCACGGCCGAAATGCCTTATGAGCTTTCCTTCAATTAGTTGCGATATTTCTTTCGACGTATAGGCTTTCTTCATAGACGAGTGCTGAACCTTTCTGTTGTTTAATATAAAAT
>DATMXY010000199.1:0-5992 GCA_035561275.1 Anaerovoracaceae bacterium
GTATTATGCACATAATTTCAATGATTATGTGATTTTTTTCAGGGTTTCAAAGAAATCCGGATAGGAAATGTTAATGCACTGATGGTTTTCGAGCATGCTTTTACCTTCCGCCGCCAGCGCGAGCACCACCATGGACATGGCAACCCTGTGATCGCCGTACGTTTCAAAAGCGGCGCCGCATACCGGCCTGCCCCCTTCGATGATCAGGCCGTCCGCCGTGGCCTGCACGTCGACTCCTGCCCGCTTCAGTTCACGCTCCATGGCGTCGATCCTGTTGGATTCCTTGACCTTCAGCTCCTGGGCGTTCCGGATCACGGTCCTGCCTTCCGCAAAGGCCGCGGCAACGGCAATGACCGGCAGTTCGTCGATGAGCCTCGGGATCAGATCGCCACCGATTTCCGTGCCGTGAAGCGGGGAGTATTTTACGGTGATATCTCCTGCCGGCTCGATTCCGTCCCCCGATCTTTCTATTTGAATGGATGCGCCCATGGATTTCAGCACGTCGATGATCCCCGTCCTCGTCTCGTTCAGGCCCACATTCCGGATCAGGATTTCAGAGCCCGGGACGATAAGCGCGGCGACCAGAAAAAAAGCGGCGGACGAAATGTCCCCGGGTACCATGATCTCATGGCCGTACAGCTCTTCCGCCGGGCTGACGGTAATCCTGTTCTTTTCCACGGAAATATTTCCTCCGAAGCCGTTGATCATAAGCTCCGTATGGTTCCTGGACGGCTCGGGTTCAATGACTGTGGTTTTCCCCTCCGCATAAAGCCCCGCGAGGATCAGTGCCGATTTCAGCTGGGCGCTTGCCACGGGCAGCTCGTATTCAATGCCTTTCAGCTTTGCGCCTTCAATTGTGATGGGAGTAAAGTCGCCGTCCGTACCGCTGATCTTTGCGCCCATTGCGCGCAGCGGTATGATGACGCGGCTCATGGGACGTTTTCGGATGGAAGCGTCGCCGTCCAGGACACAGGAAAACTTCTGGGGCGCCAGCAGACCGCAGAGCAGCCTCGTCGTAGTTCCCGAATTTCCGGTATAGAGAAGTTCCCGGGGCGCCTTTAGCCCATGCATCCCGCCGCCTGAAACAATGACCTGGCTGCCTGTTATTTCTATCGGTACGCCCAGCTTCCGGAAACAATCCACGGTGGACAGGCAGTCCTCTCCCATGAGAAAATTCCTGACGACGGTTTTTCCTTTCGCGATCGAGCCCATTATCACCGTCCTGTGGGATATAGATTTGTCCGGCGCTGTGGAGATGTCCCCCCGCAGGCCTTTTGAAGGCGTTATTTCCATTGTCTGCTCCTGTGCCTGTATTTCCTGTTTGCTTTCCGCGCGATAAATATTTCTAATCGCTGCTTATTGTTGATTCTTGCTCTCATAGCTACCGATGATCTTCACAAACGGCAGCTCTTCGTGGAGCTGGTAAAGTAGTGCCCGGATCCTGCCGTCCTTCAGATTGCCGGTAAAGTCGACATAGAAGAGGTATTCCCACGGATTTTTCCCGTCGGGCCTGGAATGGATCTCGGTGAGATTGACTCCGTAATCTCCGAATATGCCCAGAACGGCGGCCAGACTGCCGCTGCGGTGCGGGCAGGCAAATACCACCGCGATTTTATCATGGTCCTCTTTCACGATGAGCTGCTTTGATACTGAGACAAATTTTGTGGCGTTTTCCTTATTATGATTGACGCCCTCCTGCAGGATGATCAAGCCGTAACGCTCTGCGGCCTCCCTGGAACAAATGGCGCCTATGCTTTTATCGTTTAATTCCGCCACTTCCTTTGCCGCCACCGCCGTATTGCTGCTGGTTTTTGCAGTCAGACCATGACGTTTCAGGAATTCGGCGCTTTGTAAAAGGGCCTGGGGATGGGAATAAACCTCCCTGATTCCCTCCATCCCCGCTCCGGGGACGGCCGCAAGGCAATGGCTGACCTTTACGATATGGCTGGCGTTGATATACAGGTCATGGGAAAGTAGCAGATCGTAGACTTCGTATACGCTGCCCGCGGTGGTGTTTTCCAGCGGAACGACGCCGGCCTGGGCGCCGCCGCCGCTGATGCTCAGGAACACGCCCTCAAAGGTATCAACAGGGATTCTGGCGGCGTTCAGAAAGAGACTGCCGGCGGCCATTTCCGAGTAGGAACCCGGAAGGCCCTGATAGCTGATCCATTCGACCGGCGATTCCTCTTCCAGAAAGGCGATCGTGAAATCCGCACCCAACTCGAGCATTTTCCGGTATTGAAAGGTCCGGCTCACTTCCATGACCTTTTTCAAAAAGGTGGAATAGGCTAGTTTCATTTCCCCGTCCATATCCCCTGTCAGCCGTTTGATCACTTCTTCTTCCCGCTCCGGTTTCAGGATCTTGTCTCCGGTCTTGCTTTTGCTTTCGGCGACCTCTTCCGCCGCTTTCATTCTCTGTAAGAACAGATCTTTTATTTGAGAATCGATTCGATCGATCTTAATCCTTAAATCATCAAGCGTCATACCCGTATGCCTCCAAATATAAGTCCATTATCGCGACTGCCGCCGCCGCTTCAATGACCACGGGCGCGCGCAGCGCGATGCACGGGTCGTGCCTGCCATGAATCTGCAGCGTCTCTTCTTTTCCCTTTTCCAGGTTCAAAGTCTGCTGTTCCCTGGCAATGGAGGGAGTCGGCTTGACAGCCGCTCTGAACAGGATGGGCATCCCCGTGGTGATCCCGCCGGTGATCCCGCCGTTGTGGTTCGTCTTCGTAAGGATCCTTTCGCCGTCCTTTATGTAGCTGTCGTTGACTTCGGAGCCGCGCTTCCCCGAGATCGCAAAACCCAGGCCAAACTCCACCCCTTTCACCGCCGGCACGCTGTAAAGCACGGAGGCGATGCGGCTTTCCACATTTTGAAAGATAGGGCTTCCGATCCCGGCTGAGACACCGACAACAGCGCATTCGATGACGCCGCCGACGGAATCCAGCTCTTTTTTTGCCTGCTCCACCGTCTCTTTCATTTTCTCTTCCGCTTCATGGTCGATGAGCGGCAGCTGTTCCTGCTGCAGCTTAAGCAGAAGTTCCCTGTTTACGTTTACCGGATCGAAGGGCCGGTCGCTGACGCCGCCGACGCTTAAGATATGAGATCCGATTTCTACATTGTGCCGCTTACTCAGGAAATCTTTGCAAAGCGCTCCGGCAAAGACGATGGGCGCCGTCAGCCTTCCGGAGAAATGCCCGCTGCCGCGGATATCGTTGTACCCCCGGTATCTGAGCCCGCCGGTATAATCGCTGTGGCCCGGCCGAGGCACAGTTCTGAGATTTTCGTAATCTTTACTATGGGTATCGGTATTATGGACCATCATGCAGATGGGCGCTCCCGTTGTTACACGGTCAAGTATTCCGGACAGTATGTCCGGTTGGTCCGCTTCTTTTCTGGCTGTAGTCAGGCTGCTCTGGCCGGGCGCCCTTCTTGACATCTCCCTTTGTATAAATTCCATGTCAAAGGTAAATCCGGCCGGAAACCCGTCGATGACAACGCCGACGCCCTTCCCGTGGGACTCGCCGAATGCGGACAATTTCAGTTGATTTCCCCATGTGCTGCCCATTTTAATCACCTAGCGCTTTCATTAATTGTTTCAACTCCGCTGCCGGTATCTTTTTAACCAGAGCTTTTCCGAACTCCTCGATAAGGACGAAATGGATGCTGCCTCCCTGCATCTTTTTATCGGAAAGCGCCGCCTCATAGACGTCTTCCATTTTATATGCCGTCTCAGTGGGCAGGGCGAAAGATTGTAAAATCACCTTGAGCCTGCTGTAGCAGCCGGCTCTGGTGATCCCCATACTTTCCCCCATTTTTGCCGCCGCCACCATGCCGATGGACACGGCCTCTCCATGGGACAGCTCTTTATAATTTCCAAGCTTCTCAATGCCATGGCCGATGGTGTGGCCGAAATTCAGGATCCTGCGGAGTCCTTCCTCCGTTTCGTCTTCTTCCACCACTTTTATCTTAATGCCCACGCATCGTTCGATCAGCTCTTCCAGTCTGTTATTAACACTACCTCCTGAGACCATATCGAGGATCTCCGGGTCCCAGATGCAGCCGTACTTGATGACTTCAGCCATACCTGCTTTTATAACCCGTTCCGGCAGCGTATCCAGCACCTGCGTGTCTATGAGCACCAGATCAGGCTGGCGGAACGCGCCCATCAGATTTTTGCCCTGAGGCAGATCCACGCCGGTTTTTCCGCCGATGGAGGAATCCACCTGCGCCAGCAGGGTGGTGGGTATCTGCACCAGATGCCGGACCCCCCGGAGAAAGGTCGCTGCTGCAAAGCCCGCGATATCTCCCGTCACGCCTCCGCCCAGGGCTATGATCATATCATCCCTTCCGCATTGGTATTCGGCCAGCGTATCATAGATCCGGGAAACGGTCTCCATGTTTTTATATTCTTCGCCTGCAGGAATGATATGGTGAAACACAGGTAAATCCAGCCCGGCCAGTTTTTTTTCCAGATAATCGAGATAAAGACCCGCGACATTGGAATCCGTTATCACGCAGATCCGTGAAGGTCCCTTTTCATCGGCGCTTTTCATCCTGCAAAATTCGGCGATCTGTTTCAGGATACCCTTCTCAATGAAGATATGGGATATATTCTGCTTTCCAGTCAGTTTTAATACTTTCATCGTTACAACTCCCTGTCGACCACTTCTGCGATGGACTTCAGTTTTTTCATGGTATGGTCGAACATTTCGTAGGTGAGGCTCTGGGCGCCGTCGCTCAAGGCGTTCTTCGGGTCGTTGTGGACCTCAATCATGAGACCGTCCGCTCCCGCCGCGACCGCCGCCATGGAAAGCGGCTCCACCATCCAGGCAATGCCCGAAGCATGGGACGGGTCGATGATGACCGGCAGATGGCTCAGCTTCTTCAGCGCGGGGATGGCGCTGATATCCAGCGTATTCCTGGTGAAGGTCTCGTTTGTCCTGATCCCTCTTTCACATAATATCACATTTTCATTGCCGCCGTTCAAAATATATTCCGCCGACATGAGAAATTCTTCCAGCGTATTGGAAAATCCTCTTTTCAGCAGTACGGGAATCCTGGCTTTTCCCAGTTCTATGAGCAGTTCATAGTTCTGCATGTTTCTCGCGCCTACCTGGAAGCAGTCGACTTTTCCCAGAAATTTTTCGACATACATCGGATTGGTGATCTCTGTTACAATGGGCAGACCGGTTTCCGCTTTCGCCACGTTAAGGTATTCCAGACCTTCCGCTTTCAGCCCCTGGAAGGAATACGGCGACGTCCTCGGCTTCCACGCCCCTCCCCGTATGATCGCTGCGCCCGATTCCTTGATACGCTTTGCGATCTCGATGATCTGCTCTTCGCCTTCCACCGAGCAGGGTCCCGCCATCACGACCACCTTCCTGCCGCCTATTTTCACTCCGCTGACGCTGACGACGGTATCCTCGGGATGCATTTTTCTGTTGGCCCGTTTATAAGGCTCCTGTACCTTGATGATCTTATCTACAAACTCACTGAGGTAAACCGAATTCCTGTCGATGGGAGAGGTATCCCCCACTACGCCCAGAACTGTGGTTTCCGCCCCCACGATGGGGCATACCTCAACATTGTAACGGCTGAGCCATCCGGATATTTTATTGATATCCTCCTGTGTCGTTCCTTTTTTTAATACAAGAATCATATTCTGCTCTCCTTTCCAGAGTTATTATGTTCGATAAAAAACAAAAAGCCTTTCGTCCCTATGTAAGGGACGAAAGGCATGATGTGTGTCTTCCGCGATACCACCCAAATTCAATACTGAATCAGTACTGCTCTCTGTTCGGATACTAAGCGGTTTCCGCCGCATATCCTATCCCTGTAACGTGGGATTACGCCAAAGCCTACTATTTGAAAGGTTCAGCCTGGAGCTCAAGAGGGAACTTCAAAACAACTTCTCTGATATCCACTTCCAGTCAACGATGGATAATCCCTGTCAGGTCCCTTATTCCTACTTTCCTCTGTCACAGCT
>DATMXY010000200.1:0-3073 GCA_035561275.1 Anaerovoracaceae bacterium
ATATAGAAGAAAGATATAAGGAGGTCGCTTATGTTAAAAGGAATACCGGAAATACTGAGTCCTGAGTTATTGAAAATCCTGTGTGAAATGGGTCATGGCGACGAGATCGTCATTTCCGACGGAAATTTCCCCGGCGCGTCCTGCGGCCAGCGGCTGGTAAGGGCGGACGGCCATACGGTATGCGAACTGCTGGACGCGATCCTTACCGTGTTTCCGTTGGATTCCTACAGCGAGGTCCAGGCAAGCGTCATGCAGGTAATGCCTGGAGATCCCTATGTGCCGGTCATATGGGAGGATTTCAAAGCGATCGTGAATCAGCACGAAGCGGTAAACAACAAATTCGGCGACATCGAACGCTTCGAATTTTATAACCGGGCGAAAAAGGCGTACGCAGTGGTGCAGACCTCTGATAAGGCGCTTTATGCCAATATTTTGCTGACCAAAGGCGTGCTGTAAACGCCGCAGGGTCAAAAACCGGATTTTTAGGAAAATGGAACAGAGAGGTGTCTCATGGCGAGATATACCATTGGATTGGATTTTGGAACTTTGTCAGGGAGAGCGGTTTTAGTCGATGCGGCGACAGGAGACGAAATTGCGGAAAGCAGTTTTGACTATCCTCACGGAGTGATGGACAAAACGCTGCCCGACGGAACTCCGCTCGGGGACGACTGGGCGCTGCAGCACCCGCAGGATTACCTTCTGGTACTGGAAAATACGATTCCGGATCTGATCGGACGATCCGGCGTATCCTCCGCCGATATCATCGGCGTTGGGGTCGACTTCACGGCCTGCACGATCCTGCCGGTCAAAGCGGACGGGGCGCCCCTCTGTTTTATCCGCGAATATCAATCCAATCCCCACGCTTATGTCAAGCTCTGGAAGCATCACGCCGCCCAGGAGGAAGCAAACCGGATCAATGAGGCAGCCTCACAGCGATCGGAAAGCTGGCTTGCAAGATACGGGGGAAAGGTCAATTCCGAATGGGCGATCCCTAAGGTATGGCAGATCCTGAACGAGGCGCCGGAGGTTTATGAGGAAGCCGATATGATCATGGAAGCGGCGGACTGGATCATCTGGCAGCTTACGGGCGTACAGACAAAGAACGCCTGCTGTGCAGGATATAAAGGAAACTGGAGCAAACGGGAAGGCTACCCTTCCGGGGATTTCTTCAAAGCCCTGGATCCCCGTCTTGAAAATCTGATCGAAGACAAGATGAACTGCCCCGTATCTCCTTTGGGAGGCAAGGCCGGCGAAATCAGCGAAAAGGCGGCGGAAATGACCGGCCTGAATCCGGGGACTGCGGTCGCCGTCGGAATCATCGACGCCCATGTTTTCGTCCCCGCGACGAAAATAGACAGTCCCGGCAAAATGGTCGCCATCATAGGGACTTCGACCTGTCACATGCTGATCGCCGGGGAAGAACGCATGGTACCGGGAATCAGCGGCGTTGTGGAAGACGGGATTTATCCGGGCTACTTCGCCTACGAAGCCGGCCAGGGCTGTGTCGGAGACCATTTCAGCTGGTTTATCGACCGCTGTGTCCCCCGATCCTATTTTGAGGCGGCAGATGCTGAGGGGAAACGCATTCACAGCTATCTGACGGAGAAGGCGGCGGCGCTTTCGCCGGGGGAAAGCGGCCTTGTGGCGCTGGACTGGTGGAACGGCGTGCGTTCCGTGCTGGTGGACGCCGATCTCACGGGAATGATCGTAGGATTGACGCTGCAGACAAAACCGGAGGAGATATACAGGGCTTTGATCGAAGCCACCGCCTTCGGTACACGAAAAATTATCGAAACCTTCCGGAGCAACGGAGTCCCCGTCGATGAATTTTATGCCGCGGGAGGGATCGCGCAGAAGAATCCATTGATGATGCAAATCTACAGCGATGTGATCGACATGCCGGTCAAAATCTCCGGCAGCGCGCAGGGGGGAGCCCTGGGCAGCGCCATCTTCGGCGCCGTCGCCGCGGGAAAAAAATCCGGGGGCTATGACGACGTCTTTGAAGCCGCCGCGAAGATGGGGAAATTAAAGGACGAGGCTTATTTTCCGGTCAAAGAAAACGTCCGGATCTACGATAAATTATATGCGGAATACAATATCCTGCACGACTATTTCGGACGCGGAACCAACGACGTCATGAAGCGGTTGAAGGAAATCAGAAAAAATTCAATCCTTATAAAATAAATCGGAACGCTTCCGCTAAAGCAAAAGGGCTGCTGAACTCTTCCTCCCGGTTCGGCAGCCCGCGCTTATTTTACGGCTGTGTTGATTTTTTCTGACTTATGAAAATATTATTCCCTTGTTAAACTCTCCATACTGTAAGAAGCGGAAAATCCGTGTTAAAATGTAAAAGTGATCATGAAAAACAGGGCTGGTAAACAGGAAGACTGCAAAGGTGAAGGGAGAGTGAGGGCATGCAGAATATCAAAGCTGCCAATCAATTGAAAATCGATACGGTGATCAAAAATATGGAAAAGCGTGGGATCCGGGGCTATTACTGCGAGACGAAGGAGGAGGCCCGGGACATGGTCCTTTCCATGATCCCGGATCAATGCGTCGTATCCTGGGGAGGGTCCATGACGATCAATGCGCTTGGCGTGAAGGAAAAGCTGGCGGAAAAGGGTATGACAACCATTGACCCGTACAGCACAACAGATCCGGAGGAGGGGATCAAACGCAGGAGGCAGGGACTTACGGCGGACTGTTTCCTGATGAGTTCCAATGCGATCACCATGGACGGAGAACTGGTGAATATCGACGGGACCAGCAACCGCGTCGCGGCGCTGTGCTTCGGGCCTAAGAAAGTCATCGTTGTCGCGGGGGCCAACAAGCTCGCCCACAGGCTGAACGACGCATTGGAGAGGGCGAAGCTGTATGCCGCCGTTGCGAATAATGTGCGGCTTAAGACGGGAAATCCCTGCACCGTGACGGGAGATTGCAATAACTGCCTCTCGAAGACCTGCATCTGCTGCAATATCGTAACGACGAGGTTCTGCAGCACGCCGGACAGGATCCACGTGATCCTCGTCAATGAAAACATAGGATTTTAATCAGAGGCGGCTCTTATCGCCGC
>DATMXY010000201.1:0-4479 GCA_035561275.1 Anaerovoracaceae bacterium
AGTACGGCCAGAAAGATGTGAAGTTTACGATGCGCTATGAAACGGTCAAAACGCGGCAGGCAAATTATAAGGATATATATTCTAGCAAAGAGTGCCTCGTATGATACGGCATTTCAGCAAATACTCTACACAATAAGGAGAGGAGTGAGCGAGATAGAACAATTTCTCATCAGTTATTGCGCTCCTACATTGGCAAGCCTGAAAACGGCCAGCCTGTTCAAGTATTATTTTTCGTCCGAATACGAAATGGAACAGTGCCTGTATGCACTCAATCGTCAGCTCAACTGTAAAGGAGTCTTTCTGGAAGTATTGCACGCGCAAGGTTCTCGTGCCTTCATTTTTGTATACCGGAAATCAAAATTGAAGGAAGACCTGCAGAAGAGCGGAGTAAGGGAGTTCCTTTCCGCTTACGGATATAGAAGCGATTCTGTTGTAATTTGTATTGAGAATTTGAAACACCGATTCGCGTTGGGAAAAGAGTTCCCGCATGAAATCGGTATCTTCCTGGGGTATCCTTTAGAGGACGTCATCGGCTTCATCGAAAATGCCGGCCAGAACAGCAAATACACGGGCTGTTGGAAGGTTTACGGCAATGAATGCGAAGCCATGAAACTGTTCGCAAAATACAAAAAGTGCAAGAACATATATCAAAAACTGTTTTCTTGTGGCAGGTCCGTTATGCAGTTGACTGTGGCTGCTTAATTGATAATCATTTAAAGGAAAGAGGTAAATTCATGAGTAAAATCGCAGTAGTTTACTGGAGCGGTACGGGTAATACCGAGAAGATGGCCGACTTGGTCGCAGCCGGCGCAAGAGCGGCAGGCGCTGAAGTTACGATATATACAGCCTCGAAATTCTCCGCCGCTTTAATGGATGCTTATGACGCCGTCGCGTTCGGTTGCCCGTCTATGGGCGATGAAGAGCTGGAGGAAAGCGAATTTGAGCCGATGTTTGCTTCCTGCCGAAGTAAATTGAAGAGCAAAAAGATCGCGCTTTTTGGCTCCTACGGTTGGGGCGACGGCGAATGGATGAGCAACTGGGAGGAAGCCTGCATCTCCGATGGCGCAGTACTTGCCTGCGACAGCGTAATATGCATGGAAGCTCCTGACGACGATGCCAGCGAGGCCTGCAGGGCATTAGGCGAAGCATTGGCATAATAATAAATTAGAACGCTAAAAAACGACGGTGCCGCCGATTTTCGACAGGACTGTCGTTTTTTGTGTTAGCGTATCAACGTGTCAATACTATTGAAACCAGAAGCAGGATTTGCGTGATATCCGGCAGATAGACCATGACGGTGATCCCGTTAAAGGGCTTCAGGCTGAAATCGCAGGCAACCACCTCCGCCCGGTAGCCGAACAGGGAGACGTCCCCGTCGGCCATGTAAGCGTATTTTGGCTTTTTAAGCTCGACTTCCATCTGTCCCTTCAGGCAAATAGGCGATTTCCAGGCAATCGATGTTCAGGTTCATTGCCCGGTTAAAGGGTCTATGCAGCTCGACGTCGTTGTAGATCAACTTACCCCCCGGCATTACTTGGAAGCTGCGCAGTGTTCCTTTTTCCGCTCCTCATTGACGCGGCCCGACAAGGTTGATATACTGAAAACAGTCGAATTAGACTAGTCTAACTATTATATCAGCAATTATATTGAGGTGGACAGGCTGCGTCAAGGGCTCTCACTGACAAAAGAGTTCAAATCGCGGATGTGAAAGTACCAATAACTGACTTTTGAGGAGGTGATTTTATGCCGAACAAAAACGAATGGGCTATTTTCGGGTTAGGCGTGCTGGCGGGTACGGTGGGCTGGAAAATCCTGAAAAGCGAGTCAGCCAAGCAGGTGTACGTGAAGCTGGTGACAACCGGGCTGCAAGCCAAGGCCGGTTACGACAAAGTCATTGAAAATGCCAAGGCCAATGTAGATGATATCGTGGCGGAAGCAAAATACAGGAACGATTGCCAGACAGAACAGGGCGTTGATGAATCCTGCCCTTCATAAGGCGATGGTTGACGGAGTGAAATATGAACTATACGATTGTCCACGAGATACCGGGAAGAATACGATTTTCATTTGACCAGGACGGTTTTACGCCAGCAGAAACGGATGCACTTTATTATATCTTGGCGGAGCAGCCTTTCGTCAGGCAAACGCACCTGTACCGTTTGTCCGGCAGCTTGCTGGTCTATTACCAGAAGGGCTTCCGGGCTGAGGTGATAAGGGCGGTAGCCGCTTTATCCAGAAGAGAACTCGGGAATTATATATTGCCTGACGGGGTGTTTATTCCGCAGCATTATGCCGACCAATATTTGATCAAAATTGCATTTATGGCGACGCAAAGGATTATCAGCCGGATCTATCTGCCGGCCCCACTCAGAATTGCTTTTATTGTCAAAAATGCTTTGCCTTTTATTTTTAAAGGCCTAAAAAGCCTGTTCGGAGAGCGAGAACTGAATGTGGAGGTTCTCGATGCCACGGCCATCGGTGTATCTGTGGCCACCCGAAATTTTTCTACGGCCAGCAATATTGTTTTCCTGCTTTCGGTAGGGACTCTGCTGGAGGAATGGACTCACAAGAAATCGCGCCAGGATTTGGCCCAAAGTCTGGCCTTGAGGATCAGCTCGGTTTGGGTCAAACGGGATGGCGAGGAAATGCAGGCTCATTTAAAAGATTTATCGGTCGGGGATCTGGTCGTGGTGAGAATGGGCGGCTGCATCCCGGTTGACGGAACGGTGGTAGAAGGAGAAGCGATGGTTAATCAGGCGTCGATGACCGGAGAAGCGATGCCCATCCGGCGCCTTTACGGCGACAGCGTTTACGCCGGAACCGTCCTGGAAGAAGGCTCCCTGGTCATCCGAACCAACGCTTTAAGCAGTGAAACCAAGCTGAATAAAATCATTCAGCTCATCGATGAGTCGGAAGCGTTCAAGGCAGCGGTCCAATCAAGAATTGAACACATGGCCGACTCAATTGTTCCTTATAACTTTTTGCTGGCCGGCGCAGTCTATTGGGTCAGCCGAAACCTGCTCACCGCCTCTACGGCGCTGATGGTTGATTATTCCTGCGCGCTGAAAATGTCCGCGCCCATCGCGGTCTTGGCCGCGATGCGGGAAGGCACCCAGCGCGGGCTGGTCATTAAAGGCGGCAAATTCCTGGAAGAAGTTGCTGCCGCGGATACCATCGTATTCGATAAAACAGGAACCCTGACCGAGGCCAGGCCCAAGGTCGTTGACGTCATTCCTTACGGCGGGTACAATCGGATCGAAGTGCTGCGCCTGGCAGCATGTCTGGAAGAACATTTCCCGCATTCGGTGGCCACCGCGGTGGTTGCCCAGGCGCAGCAAGAAGGCATCGAGCATCGGGAGATGCATACCAAGATCGAATATGTGGTGGCGCATGGCATTGCTTCTGAAATCGACGGCCGGCGGGTGGTGATCGGGAGCAAGCATTTCATTTTCGATGATGAGCAGGTGGAGCTTGCGGCAGACGAAAAAAGGGTCATTGAGGAGAAGGCGGGACAGCATTCCTTGCTCTTCCTGGCGGTGGATAGAAAATTGATCGGCCTGATTTGCATCGATGATCCGGTGCGGACGGAAGCGGCGAAGGTGGTGGCCGAGCTCAGAAGCCTGGGAATTACGCAGGTGGTCATGCTGACCGGCGACAGCGAACAGGCGGCGCAATCCCTGGCCCGGGCGATCAATGCGGATGACTATCGTTCGCAGTTGCTGCCGGGCGACAAAGTCGAATACATCAAGGACCTGTATCGGCAAGGGAAAAAGGTCATCATGATCGGCGACGGCATCAACGACTCGCCGGCGCTTTCGGCCGCCAACGTCGGTATCGCTATGAAGAACGGGGCGGATATCGCCCGCGAAATCGCCGATATCACTTTAACCGGCCCCGACCTCAATGCGCTCGTGGAACTGCGCAGACTCAGCATGCTGCTTATCAAACGCATAAGATATAATTTCAATTTTATCATTGGATTTAATTCCACCTTGATGGCCTTGGGAATCGGGGGGATAATGCCACCGAATAGCTCCGCCCTCCTGCATAATCTGTCCACTGTGGCGATCTGTCTCAACAGTATGCAGGACCTCTTGCCCGAGGCCGAATGAATAATATTATGTGGTACAATCGGGATCAAGGTGACATTGCCCACCAGTTCGATTAACTTTATGGCTTTTCCCTTCTCATTCTCTGGGATCTTGAAAAGCCTGCCCTTCGCCCTGAACTCCATGATGACAGCAATTCATATTGGCCTTGAAACGCCGGGCGTAGAAGCTCATCATCTGCCGGTACATTTGGCGATATCCCGGGCATATGCGGTTTATACAACGACTTCTTGTGAAGATGGTTTTATGTTGCTGGCACCCTCACCCTTTAACTATGAAAAAACGAATATAATAAGATGGTGACGGCGGCTTTGAAATTGCAAAAGGGAAACTTAAAATAAGAATGTTATTGAGGAGATAGCCGTAATAA
>DATMXY010000202.1:0-2217 GCA_035561275.1 Anaerovoracaceae bacterium
TAACCCACCTGCATGAACAGGGTCCCCATCCCGTAATGGCACGGGCCGAGAGGCAGACGCGTCTCCCAATGCCCGAGCAGGAATTCCACTGCCCTGTCAAGCGTAGGTTCCTGATTGCAAAAGCTTGTAAACCGAAAAGCATCCAGCGCTGTCAGGGTCGGGTTGGGATTGGAAAATTCCGTTTCCGGGCCTCTTCCATAGCTGAATTTATTGCAGCGCCAGCCGCCGTCGCTGTGCCGGATCTCAAAAAGGTGGTCAAAGGTTTTCTGAAGCCGACTGTCATCGGCATATCCCAGATGGCATAGGACATTGGTAGCGTTGATGGTATGACAGGGATAGATGGCGCCCTGAGGGGACAGCTTAAATCGCCCGTCTTCCCGCCATACGCTGAAAATCAGTTCGGCGGCCTCCCTTAATACAGGCTCGGAAGGTTCCATACCCAATTCCGAAAGCAGCCGCACGGATTCAAGGGTCGTAAAAGGGCTCCCTACATTCAGTCGTTTGTCGGGAGTCGCCCAGTAATCGGCGCCGTTATCATAACGCCTGGCCAGTATCGCGTCAGCATCCTGTTGATATTGTTCTGCTATTGCCATTATGCTTGAACCTCCTTACTGTGTTGGTTACGTAACTCCTAAGCCTTTACTCGCATTGCGATATTATTTAAAGATATTATAATCCAGAACGTACGTTCTGTCTAGTGTTATTATCCAAAAAAGTACCGGGATTAATCGGAGCTATATCGCGTAACTATATGGTATAATAGAGCCAGGATTGGACTTATTATTATGGAAATGAGGTATCATACATGATTCAACCCTTTGATTTTTTATTGCCGACTAGGATCCGGTACGGAGCGGGCATCATTCAGGTCCTGGGTGAGGAACTGAAATTATTGAATGCGAAAAAAGTCATGGTCATCACAGACAAGGGGCTTGCTAAAACAGAAATGCTGAAACGGCTTACCGGTCTTATCCAAAACGAAGGTATTGATTTTACTGTTTACGACGAGATCGAGGCAAACCCGAAAGATTACAATGTGGAAGCCTGTGCGGAAAAAGCGAGGGAGGAATCCATAGATACGCTGGTGGCGTTTGGAGGGGGAAGCCCCATCGACGCCGCAAAGGCCGTGGCAGTCCTAGCCAGGCAGGGAGGAAATGTAAGAAGCTATCAGGGGAAAGGAAAAATAAAAGACGACTGCCTTCCTCTTTTGACCATACCGACGACCGCCGGCACCGGCAGCGAGGTCACCTTTTCATCGGTGATCACCGACACAAGAGAAAAATTTAAGTTTACGATAAAGAGCACGTCCATCGCGGCAAAAACAGCCATCATCGACCCGGAACTCACGCTTACGGTTCCGCCGCTTACTACCGCAGCCACGGGGATCGACGCGCTGACCCATGCCATCGAAGGCTATACTGCCAGCTGCACCGAGCCTATCGCGGAGGCAGTGGGCTTATACGCAGTGGGATACATTGCGAAAAACATCGTGGAAGCAGTTAATAACGGAAGCAATCTGGAAGCCAGGGATAGCATGATGATGGGGAGCCTTCTGGCGGGACTGTCCTTCAGCCACGCCGACGTGGCTTCGGTGCACTGTATGGCGGAAGCGCTGGGAAGCATTTATGACGCGCCCCACGGCATGTGCAACGCGATCCTGCTCCCCTATGTCATGGAATACAGCCTGCCCGAGGCGGAACATAAATACGCCAGAATCGCAAGGGCAATGGGGATCGAGGAAAAGGACGACCACAAAGCCGCAATCAAGGGAATCGAGCATATCAGGAAGCTGTCGCAGGAGATCGGACTGCCGGGAATCAGGTCATTGAATGTAAATACCGACGACTTTGAGCTTCTGTCGGAAATGTCCGTGAAGAACGGTTCCAACGGCAGCAATCCAAAAGAAATAACAAAGGAAGGCTATCTTTCGCTGTTTCACAAGGCATACCAATCCGTATGAGACATGAAAATATTTTTAAGCTGGAGGAATTTCTTTGATTCACTCTGTTCTGACAACAATGGTTCAGGTCATTGTTCCTCTTTCTATTCCTGCGATTGCGGGAGCGGTGCTTGTACGTTTGAAAGGGCTTGAAACCAAGAACTTACTGACGTTAGTGCTGTATTTTTTATTGCCTTGCATGGTTTTCGACACGATCTTCAACGCTCAGCTTGTATTGATATTTTCTCTCCGGACTGATAAGAATATTTACCTGTTAT
>DATMXY010000203.1:0-3726 GCA_035561275.1 Anaerovoracaceae bacterium
AATGAAAACCAACCGCTTTTTTGATGATTATAAGGTAGCCCGAACCGGGACAAAAAAGCTGATTGCCCAGGCGCTGAAGGGCTATTCCAGTTTCTTCAGCTATAAAAGGCTCGGCATTTCCGTGGAAGGAGAGGATACCGAGGTACTCACGGACGAAAAATGGAGCGGCTACATCCTGTCTCAAATCATATCAAACGCCGTGAAATACACCCCCGTGGGAGGTAAAATCGAGATTACGACGATTACGGAAGGAAATAATACCATGATTTCCGTAAAAAATCAGGGAAAGGGAATCTCCGATCGGGATATCGGGCAGATTTTCAAGAAAGGCTTTACCTCATCGGAAGGCAGAGAAGGCGCGAATGCGACGGGTTACGGCCTGTTCCTCTCAAAAAAACTGAGCGATCTGCTGGGACACTCCCTGACTGCGGAATCAAAGCAGAATGAATATGCCGTATTCCGGCTGACATTCCATGGCCGCGATACGCTGCATCATGGGTAATGTGACGAAATTGTAAGATACCGGGAAAAAGTGTAAGACGCTTCGATTTTTCCGAAAAGAATCTTCATTTATACTTAAGAAGAATTCGAATTCAGGAAATATAACGGAGGGGTAACATGCAGATCTTAAAAGTTGAAAATATCAGTAAGGTTTATGGAACCAGGAGAAATTCCAATCAGTACACCGCATTGAGAAATATCAGTTTTGAGGTAAATCAGGGGGACTTTACCGGAGTCATGGGGGCGTCAGGCTCAGGGAAGACAACGCTGCTGAATATCCTTGGCAGCCTCGATAAGCCGACGACCGGTAAATATATGATGAACGGAATCGACATCGGCGCTTTGCATAAAAACGAACTCGCTAAACACAGGATCGAAAACATCGGTTTCATTTTTCAGGATTACAACCTGCTGGAAACGATGACATTAAAGGAAAATATCATACTGCCATTATCGCTCATGGGAAGAGATGTAAAAACCATGGAGGCGAAGCTTGCCGGTCTGGCCGGCGACCTTGGGATCTCCCATGTGATCGAAAAATATCCGTATGAGGTCTCGGGAGGGGAACAACAGAGGGCGGCGGCGTGCCGGGCCCTGATCAATAATCCGAAGATGGTCCTTGCCGACGAACCGACGGGAAATCTTGATTCGAAATCGGGAAAAGACCTGCTCAATCTGCTTTCTTTTATCAATGCGGAATATAAGACTACTATTTTAATGGTGACGCATGACGTATTTGCGGCAAGCTACTGCCGGAAGATCCTTTTTATCAGGGACGGAGAAATTTACAATGAACTGTATGCCGGAGCCGACCGGAAACAGTTCTTTGATTCCATCATCGACGTGATGAGCATGCTGGGAGGAGAGAGAAAATGAATATTTTTGCTCTGGCCTTCCGCAATATCAGGCTGAACCGGAAAAAGTACGTCATGTATTTATTTTCCATGGGTTTCAGCGTATTCACGGTATATACCTTCCTGGCGTTGATGCAGAACAAATATGTAAAACTGGCGTTTCAGAACGACAGCCGCTACCAGATGCTGCTGACAAGCTTCGGAGTGATCATTATGGTCTTTGTACTGTTTTTTCTGATCAGCTCCAACAACAGCTTTGTTCGCGCGAGGAAAAAAGAAATCTCAACGTATGCCCTGTTCGGTATGACGAATCTCAGGATCGGCAAGCTGCTCTTTCTGGAAACACTCATGGCAGGAACGGCAACCCTTGCCGTCGGTATCGGCGCCGGGGTTTTCTTCTCTAAGCTGACGGCGATGTTCCTGCTTGATCTGTGTCTGACGAACTTTGTGGGAGACGTCTCCTTCACCATCGATCCGGCGTCCGTTTCTGTGACTGCGCTGTTGTTTTTTGTGACCTTCTGCTTCATGGGGCTTTCCGCGCTCAGGGTGATCCATAAATTTGAATTGGTCGACCTGTTCAAGGCGGATAAAATATCAGAGGGGAAATACAAGGGTTCAGTTCTTGTTCTGCTGCTGTCCCTCGCGCTCATCGCCGCTGGCTATATCATTGCGTCCGGCAAAAATCCGTCCGTGGTGGTTCTTGGAGCGATACCTGTTCTGATTCTAGTCATAACGGGTACGTATCTTTTTTTCTGGGGCGGGCTTCCGAAAGTCCTCGGTATCGTCAGGAAAAATAAAAAGGTCTATTATCAGGGCGCGAACCTGATCTCAGTTTCCATGGTCTCTCACCGCATGAAGTCGATTGCGTCTGTTATGGCCACCATTGCCGTGCTGTCCGCTGTCGCCGCCACCGCCATTGCAACCGGCTTTACCTTATACAGCAACGCGGAACGGAACGCATACAACAATACGGGGTTTGATCTGGTCTATTACGGAGGGGAGGCTTCCCTGAGCGATAAGCTCCATGACGTACTTCAGACAGATCATGTAAATATCGATCGGGAAGGCGCCATAACGCTCTATGAGGCAACCCCGAAAACGAAAACCGTAATTGTGGGAGAGAGAAAGCATCTTTCCGACGGAGATCCCTTCCGTGTTTATTCGGAAAGCGAGTATAATAAACTGATCGCCGTGTCAAAGACCGATCTTGAACCGGCGTCGATTCCTTCGGGCAAAGCATATTACATCTTTCCGTTTTCTCAGGAGGGACTCGAGGAAGCCATGCTTGGTCTGAATCTGGATTTCGGGGGCAGTGACGTCCGGATCGAAAAGATCATCCGCTCTTCAGTCCTGGGCTTTAGTCTGGATCATACGCTGATCCTGAACGATCAGGATTATGAAGCGCTGGTTCTAAGCGGACAGGTCGTCCCTTCCGCAGAAAAGGGCAGGGCTGGAACGGCAACGTTTATGAACTTTAAGAGCGCCCTGGGAAACAGGCAGCTGAACGACCAGTTAGGCGCCGTTCTTAACGGCAAGGTCGAATGGTATAAAACCGCCTATCTTCTCTATAATGAATCCATGGTAACCTTCGGGCTGATCTGCTTTATCGGATTTTTCATGAGCGGGGTATTTATTCTTATGACGGCCAGCCTGCTCTACTTTAAGCAGATAATGGCTGCCGGAGAGGAAAGCCACCAGTATAGAATGCTCAGAAGGATCGGCATGGATTATAAAACAGAGCGTCAGGTGGTTCGAAAAAGGCTGGTTCCGGTATTTTTTATCCCTCTTGCCGTTGGGATCGTCCACAGTGTTTTCGCCATGAAAACAGCCGATACAGTCGTTTTTTCCAACATGATACCGGTGGAGAACTCTTATTTGTCCGTTTTGGGCTTTTCTGCGATCATGTATCTGGCTTATGCGCTGGTATATTGCGTATTTTATTTTATCACAAAATCTCAGTATGAACGGATCATCCGCTAATAGCCCAGATAAATGAGATAAATGATTTCACCCGGCCAGAGCACATTGGGATTTTCGATCTGCGGATTATTGGCGATGATCCTTCGATAATCCAGCTTGAACCGGTGCCCTATGTTGTAAAGCGTGTCGTCGGGCTGAACAACGTATTCGATATACCCCTCCGGCGGGAGTTCGATCGTCGGATGGCCCGGGATTTCCAGGATAATGCCCGGATAAATCGGGATCGACTGCAGGATCGGGTTTGCCTGGAGAAGTTCATCCGCCGTTATGCCAAACCGGGTGGTCAGCAGATCAATCGTTTCACTTGTTTCCCAACGCTGAACAATATATCTCATACCGCTCGCTCAACTCCTTTTTTATTCACTCTACTCCCTTTTACTCACTCTAATTC
>DATMXY010000204.1:0-9432 GCA_035561275.1 Anaerovoracaceae bacterium
ATATCAAGTAGTCTACTCAAAAATTTGCGATGGTTTTATTGTACAATACTGCTCATATCTATAAGTTTTTCTAATATGGAAAGGCCGAAAATGCGTATTGAAACTCTTGAAATTTATCTCGCCGTTGTTGAGGCGGGCTCCACCGCGCTAGCCGCGCGCAAATGTTATTTATCCCAACCCGCCGTAAGTATGGCTATTTCGTCTCTGGAAAACGAGCTGGGACAGCGGTTGCTTTTCCGTGCGCTGGGACAGCACAAGCCAATTGTCCCTACAGAAGCGGGAATACTTTTTGCCGACTATGCAAGAAAAGCATTGATGGACTACGACAACATAAAAGCGTCTATGATACCCAAAAACGATATGCATGAGCCGTTTATACTTGGCATAAGCCACACGCCCAGCAATTTGATTCTTCCTACTCTTGTCAACAATTTCAAAAAGATCTATTCGAATATCTTATTCAGTGTCCGCACGTTTCCGGGATATCAAATGCAACATAAACTGGAGACTTCCGAATGCGACATAGCGATAACCAGTAATATTCCGACAGGTAACGGTTTCATCTATGAGCGTTTCTTTTATGACCCGCTTGTGCTGATCGCGCCAAAGTCCTTCAATATAAAAAGTCCTATCACTGCGTCGCAAATCAAATCATTTCCGCTGGTTGTAAGAGAAGATACCTGCAATATTACAAAAATCCTCACGGAATCTTTCGAGCGTGAGGATATCTCCATGAATGAATTAAATGTTGTGTTTCAAGTATATGGGAACGACGCCGTAATGCAGGCCGTATCATTGGGCACTGGCATAGGATTTGTGACCAAAAGCGTGCTGTCCGAATCTCGGGACGATAAGAATTATGACATTATTAATGTAAAGAGATTCAGGGTGGACCGATATTTATATTTGATAAGGCAAACCGGTTCATATTCCAGTGAAATGAAGCTGTTCTGGGATTTCGCAATGAAGATGAAATGGAGGGGAAATGGTTTTTAGGCCGAGTACCTTTAGAGCATAAGTTTAAAGGCTGCAGCAATTTTTTGTTTTGCTGCAGCCTCCTGAATCGTATCTTGATTGTTGTATGCCTGGCCTTTGAAAGCTTTGTATCCTGTATCGGACTAACGCTTGCTGAACTGGGAAGCTCTTCTTGCTTTCTTGAGTCCGTACTTCTTTCTTTCCTTCATTCTCGGGTCTCTGGTCAGGAAGCCCGCAGCCTTTAACGGCGCTCTGAACGTTTCCCTGTCGGATGAAGCCAGGGCTCTGGAAATACCGTGCCTTAACGCTCCGGCCTGGCCTGTGAATCCGCCGCCTCTTACGGTTGCCACCACGTCAAACTTGCCTTCGACGCCAACAACTTCAAAAGGCCTTCTGACCTCTCTCTTCAGGATCTCCATCCCAAAATAGTCTTCCAGGGACTTTTTATTTACCAGGATATTGCCTTTACCAGGGATTAATCTGACTCTGGCAACAGAAGACTTCCTTCTGCCTGTACCTGTATATTGTAACTTTGCCATTTATGATTCCTCCCTTTCTTAAAAGCTCCAGACTTCCGGCTTTTGGGCCGCGTGTCTGTGTTCGGGTCCGGCGTATACCTTTAATTTTTTGTACATCAGCCTGCCAAGCTTGCCTTCAGGCATCATGCCTTTCACGGCATGTCTGATAATTTCTTCCGGCTTTTTCGCCTGCAGCTTTTCAAAATTGATCTCGCGAAGTCCGCCCGGAAAACCTGTATGTCTTTTATAGATCTTTTCTTTTCTCTTCTTGCCGGTGACTTCGATCTTTTCGGCATTTATGATGACCACATAGTCGCCGGTGTCAACGTGCGGCGTATAAATCGGTTTTTTCTTACCTCTTAATATGGAAGCTGTTTCGGTAGCCAATCTGCCCAGAGTCTTACCCTCTGCATCGATTATATACCATTTTTTTTCAACTTCATGAGGCTTTGCGATAAAAGATTTCATCCTAAAAACACTCCTCATAATCTAATTCGGGTCGCCGCTGCGTTTCACCCCACACCGGCGTCAGCCTGCAGAAAACCTGCAAATTGCTGATATATCAGTAAAATCCGGGGCTTAATGGATTTTTACACATAGTGCACGACCATTATAATATTTAGCCATTCTATTTGTCAACCAAATGTTTCAGTAAAAAGCCAAAAATTGTGTAAATTGTTCAGTTCAGTAAAAAATTAAAAAACATGTCCTAAAAAATTGGTCTGTAATCCGGACTACGACCATAGACTCTATTAAAAGCCGCTTGATAACGCGACTGCCGTCAGACCGGCTTGCGATCATGCCTGCCGGTCTCAGCAATGATTATTCTTTACCGAATCAAATAAAAAAATGTTTCTGAGAATACATGCGGCAGGAAATTATTGGTTTCCTGCTGAATAAAAACAAAACAACCTGTCCACAATCTGAGCATCAAAATAATTCACCGGTGAAAAGCATTGGTCGCCTCCGACATGATACCAGAAATCGCAGGAAAATGGTGAAGGGTTGGGGGTTAATATGTTAAAGGAAAAACAAAAGAGCGATATGGCCATATGGATGGCTTATATCCTGATCGCGTTGATGTTCGGAGCCTTTCTTGGATCACCTGTGCCGGATTTATGGGCCGGCCGGATTTCAGAAGCAATAGCCGCAGTATCGGAAAAAACGACAGAAACAGCAAATTTACATAGCAGTACAACAGATAAAATATCAGCAGGAAACAATACGGCAGCGGGCATATTCGCAGTTGGCAAGACTACGGAGGTTCTGATACCGGAAGCTAAAACTTCAGATTCCGTAACAGAAGAAAACGAAGCGAATGGTATAAAAGAAAAAGACAGAACAACGGATGCTATAACAGGAGGCAGCGAAGCAGCAGAAAACAGCATAGCGATGGTAGTGTCGGACCCGCCGGCGTCAGAGACGGCAGAAGCACAGCCGGATTACATCATTCTTAACGCAAACCGCGGCGGAGTCGCGGACAGGCAGGAAATGGACGTGCTTGTCCACCTGATCAACGCGGAAGCGTATGGACTGTCTTACAAGGCCAAGGTGGCCGTAGGACAGGTGGTGATGAACCGCTGGAAAGGCCCTTATTATGGAGACGATCTGCTGGCGATCATGACGGCGCCGTATCAGTTTACTCCGATCTACAACGGTTCCGCCTATAAAAAGAAGATCGAGCCCAGCTCACTTGAGGCCGCCAACGCCGTGCTGGCCGGCGCCGGCGTAAAAGAGCTGACCGAAGATACGTATTATTTCGTCGATCCGGATTTTACGGAAGACAAGACCATCGAAACAAAGATGGAGTTCGTCTGTGAAATCGAAGGCATCCACTTCTTCAGGCCGCCGGATAAGGATACGCACTGATCAATAATTCCTCCTAAGGTGTTTAGCATCGGCTGACAAGGTGCAACACGCCTTGTCAACCGATACTAACGTAAAAGGTAATAACGAAAAGGCCGTGCTCTGTAAAATCAGGGCACGGCTTTTTCATTCACTTAATTATTTATAGGAGGAGAGTTTATACGAAATTGCCTTTCTTCTACCAGCCGGCTTTATCCAGAAGTTCGTGGAAATATTCCTGGTTCAGGTAACCCATTTCCCGGGAGAGCTGAACTGCGGTTTCTTTCACATAAACAGAAAATTCATTTTTAGCTTTTTCAAGAGATACGCGGGTTGTCGGTCCGGATATGCTTACAGCGGCAATCGCCCTCCCGCTGTCGTCGAATATGGGAGACGCAACGCAAATACCCCCCAATTCGTATTCCTCATTATCAACCGCGTAACCATTCTGCTTAACAGATTGTAGATCCCTGAGCAATTCTTCTCTGTTTGTTATCGTATTCGGCAGGTAGGTTCTGAAATTGATCCTGGATATATGGCTCTCCAATTCCTGTTCAGGCATGAAGGCGATGATCGCTTTCCCCGAGGCAGTCTGATACGCCTCTTTTCGAATACCCAGGGCGGCAACCGATCGAATCCCTTGTATCGATTCCACTTTACCCACAAACACGATATGATCCTTGTCCATAACGGAAATATGTACCGTTTCGGAAGATTTTCTCATCAGAGACATCAAGTATGTTTCACTTATTTTTCTTAAATTCAAAGGCTGCATAATGTTAGCCGAGATTTTCAGAAACTTTAAACTCAGCTTATATCTTTTCGTATCCGGACACTGTTTGATATAATCGCTATTCTCCAAGTCCATTAAATATCTGTGCGTTGTGGAATTGGGAAAATTTAATAATTTACTTAATTCGCTGACGCTTAGACCTTCTCCGTACTCGGATAATACTTCAATCAGTCTAAGTGCTTTGTCAATAGATTGCATGAAATTAATCCCCCTACAAATAACAGCTTTATTCCCATAAATAAAGCATTTAACTCAAGTCGGTACTTTAATATTGTGTAATAATAACTTATTTGTGCAATCGTAACATATCGTGAAAATTCTGGCAAGACTTTATTTAACTTTGTAATTCAAATGTATCATTCAAATCCGATTTGTTCGATTTATTTTTCAGGGCTTTCACGGCGCCCCCCTGCTCCCAGATGTTCAGGAGGAAATCCGGCAGGATGCTGCCCTTTTTTTCCTCTCCGTTATTCGTATCAGTGACGATACCGGTGTCTAAATCGTATGTGACCACATCCCCGTCACAGACCGCCTTATCGATTTCAGGGCATTCAATTACCAATAAACCCAAATTGATCGCGTTGCGATAGAAGATTCTTGCAAAAGATGGAGCTACGATTACCTTGATGCCGATATAAGCCAACAGGTCGACTGCCATTTCACGGCTGGAGCCGCAGCCAAAATTTTTCCCGCCTACGATAAAGTCTCCGGGGCTGACCTTGGAAGCGAAATCGGGGTCAACGCATTCCAGGACATGGCGTGCCAGCTCATTTTGATCGGTAGTACTGACATATTTTCCGGAAATGATCATATCGGTGTCAACATTTTCTCCCAGGACGTGCGCCTTGCCGGAAAGGATTCGAGCGTTTTCCATTTTCAATACCTCCAATATTCAAATCGACTCGCTACAGAAGTTCACGGGGATCCGCGATGGTACCTTTCAGGGCCGTGGCCGCCGCAGTCTGAGGCGAAGCGAGATAAAGTCCGGCCAGCTTGCTCCCCATGCGGCCCACAAAGTTTCTCGTAGCCGTCGATACGCAAACCTCATGATCGGCCAGCATACCAAAATGTCCGCCAAAGCACGGACCGCAGGTGGAAGGTGCAATGGCAGCCCCGATATCGAGGAAGACGTCCAGAATCCCTTCCGCCGCCATCTGCTTCATCACCTTGTGCGAAGCCGGCACAACGATCAGCCTGGTCCGCTCGGCCAGCTTCCCGCCGCGCAGGATTTCAGCCGCGGCGCGCATATCTTCGATACGTCCGTTTACGCATCCGCCGATGAAAACCTGATCTACCCTGACATCGGCAACCGCTTCAACTCCGCAGACGTTTTCCGGTGAATGGGGTTTGGCCACCAGCGGCGTAAGCGAACTTAAATCGACGGTAACCCTCCGGTGATAGTCGGCATTCTGATCCGAAGCAAATATCTTTGTCTCGTCGATCTTCCTGCCCAGCCAGGACAAATAGCTGCGCGTAACGTCGTCCACCCCGATCACCGCCGCTTTTGCTCCTAATTCCGCGCTCATATTGCACAGGCAGATCCGGCTTTCCATGCTCAGGGTTTTCAGTCCTTCGCCGAGAAACTCGCATACCATGTAAGTGGCTCCGTCAGTACCTAATTCTTTAAAAAGGTAAAGCATCAGGTCCTTGGCTTCCACGCCCCGGGGCAATTGGCCTTTCAGCTCGATCGCTATGGTTTCGGGGACTTTAAACCAGGTCCTTCCATTGGCCATAGCCAAAGCGACGTCGGTAAAGCCCAGGCCGCTGGCAAAACAGCCAAAAGCGCCGTAAGTAGTGGTATGGCTATCGCTGCCGACGACGACCTGCCCTGGTTTCACATAGCGTTCGACCATGACCTGATGGCAGATACCCGACCTGATATCGTGAAAATTCTGCGGGAAATATTTTAATGCATAATTTCTGCTTACACGCTGTAATTCGGCCGCTTCCGCGTTTGGCGGCGGCGCGTAATGATCCAGAACGGTAACGATCCTCTCGGGATAAGCCATCCCTTCAACGCCGATATCGTCCAAGACGGCTTTGATCCCCCATCCGATCCCTTCGTGAACCATGATCAGATCCGGTTCCACCTCAACGATTTCATTGACCTTTACATCTCTTCCCGCATGCGCGGAGAGAATCTTCTCAGTAATGGTTTGCGCCATAACGATCCCTCCATTTCAAGCCGTAGGCGTCCGTGGGGACTAACGCCGTCATTCATTACTTTTTAACGATCTGCAGCAATTCTTCCCTGATGGCATCGGTCGCCTGCTCTGACGTACAGATACCGCCGATATCCGGCGTCCGTTTTCCTTCTTTGACTGATTTAACCAAAGCGGCATGCAGACTGACGGCCGCCGTACTAAAAGCAGGTTCCTCCGACCGTTCCGCCAGCCATTCCAGCATCATGATCAGACACCGGTGGATCGCGACAGGATTTGCTTCATTTTTGCCCTTCAGGTTGGCCTGAGGACCGTGGAGCGGTTCAAACATCGCCTTGTTTCTTCCGAAATTGCCGGTAGGAGACATTCCTGATCCGCCTTCGAAAAATGCCATCAGATCCGCCAGGATATCCCCAAAGCAGTTGGTCGTAACGCAGATTTGATACTTTTGCGGATTTCTCAGCACCTCAAGGGCAAAGTTATCAATCCGTGCCGAATTTACAATGACATCCGGATATTCCGCAGCAAGCTCCATGATCTTTTTATTGAATAATTGGCATCCAATCAACACATTGCTTTTATCAACGCAGGTAAGCGCAGCTTTTCGGTCCGGAGCGCCCGCTTTCTGCGCCTGATGAAAAGCAAAGCGTCCGATGCGTTCCGTACCCGCCGCCGTTATGGTCCTCAGATCGTTGGCCACCGCCGCCTTCCCTTCCTGGATCAGAACGCCTCCCTGACCGGCGTACAGCCCTTCCGTAACCTCCCGGACCAACAGCAGATGGATGTCCTCGGGCCGGTAAAATACGCCGGGAATATCGTCGGCGAACAATTCGACCGGCCGTAAATTGGCATAAAGCTCCAGGCCGCTTCGCAAACCCTGAACGACGCCCAGGCCGGCGACTTTCCCATCCGGTCTTACGACTCCGGGAAGGCCGACGCTTCCGAACAATATGGCGTCGGCCTCATTCCGGCAGTAATCCTCCGCTTCCCGCGCCCACTCCCGTCCGCTTTCCTGCCAGTATGCGGCGCCGCAGGGAAATTCCTTTATCGATACGTTCAATCCGTAATGCTCCGCCAAAAGATCCAGGGTCCCGATTGCCTGCCGGCATAATTCCGGACCTACGCCGTCTCCCAGAAGGACGGCGATTTTTACTTCTTTTCTATACATTGTTTCTTCCCCAAATACGCCTGCGCCACAACGTCGTTGCAGAGCAGTTCTTCCTTTGTGCCCTGATATACGATATGTCCGTTTTCCAATACGTATCCATGCTTCGAAATAGCCAGGGCAAGGGCCGCGTTCTGTTCAACCAGAAAGACCGTCGTTCCATCCTTGTTGATATTCATAATGGTCTCGAAGATTTCTTCCCGCATCAGCGGAGAAAGGCCCATGGAAGGCTCGTCCATCAGGAGCAGCTTCGGGCGGACCATCATGGCCCGGCCGATGGCCAGCATCTGCTGTTCCCCTCCGCTCAAAGTCCCGCCCATCTGATTCTGCCGTTCGTTCAGGCGGGGAAACCGGTCAAAGACATGATTCAGATCCTCTTCGATCTCTTTTTTATCGCTGCGTACGTAGGCTCCCATTTTCAAATTTTCAGTTACCGTAAGCTGCGAAAAGATATGCCTCCCCTCCGGAACAAGGGCCACTCTCTTTTTTACGATCTTATTCGGATTCATGCCGGAAATGACTTCCCCGTCAAAGGAAATGCTGTTGGCCGGACTGGCGACCATACCCATGATCGCTTTGATCGTTGTGGACTTCCCCGCTCCGTTGGCTCCTAAGAGGCAAACGGTCTGTCCCTCGTCGACTTCGATATTGATATCATGTAATACCTTTACATTTCCGTAAGAGGCGTTGACCCCTTTCAAACTAAGCAATGCCATCGATTATCCCCCTCCCTAAATAATTCTCAATCACGATGGGGTCGTTCTGAACCGTTTCCGGCAAGCCTTCCGATATTTTCACGCCGTGGCCCAAAACCGTAATATAATCGCAAATGTTCATGATCAGGTCCATATTATGTTCTACCAAAAGAATCGTATAGCCGGTATCGCGCAGCTTCAGCAGCAGATCCTGGATACCGTCGATCTCGCTGGGGTTCATTCCCGCCACAGGCTCGTCAATGAGCACCAGCTCCGGTTCATTTGCCAGGGCTCTGGCGATTTCCACCAGTCTTTGCTGTCCGTAAGGAAGGTCTGTGGCGATCCGATCGGCGATATCCGCGATCCCTACGGTCTCCAGCGCCTTAAAAGCGCGTTCCCTGTTCAATTTCTCAAGTTTGTGAAAACGGGCATTATGAATCAGCGCGCATCCTATGCCGTAGGTACATTGCTGATGCAAGCCCAGCAGTACCGTGTCCAGCACCGTCATGGTCTGAAACAGCGAAATCTGCTGAAAGGTTCTGGTGATTCCGTTCGCGTTGATTTTATGCGAAGGCAGGCCGGTGATATCCTTATCCTTAAAAAGGACCTTTCCTCCGGTAACTGAATAAACGCCGTAAATCGTATTGATCGTCGTGCTTTTCCCCGAACCGTTGGGGCCGATCAAACCGTGGATCGTTCCCTTTTTTACTTCCATATCCAGCTTATCTACCGCCACCAAACCGGTAAACGCTTTTGTCAATCCTTCAAGTTTCAGTAAACTCACTTAAATACCCCCCTTTTCCAGCTTGGCGCCGCCTTTTCCGCTTATTTTCATCAGCAGCTTTTTAAACGGTTCAAGCAAGGTTGCCAGCCCCTTCGGCAGGAACATCATGCATATGATAAGGAGCAATCCATAGAAGATCATTTCGAAATCCGCAACGAAATCCCAGGTCTCCGGTATGACTACCAGGGCCGCGGAACCGATCAGGGCGCACCATAAGGTTCCTCTGCCGCCAACGGCAATAATGCTTAAGAAAAAGACGGACTGGGTGAACGTAAAGCTGTTCGGGCTGATAAAAGAGAAGAATGAAGCGTATAACGCCCCTCCAAGGCCGCCGAGGAAAGAGCTTACGGTAAACGCCAGCGTTTTATACATAAAAGTATTGACGCCTGAAGCCTGGGCGGCAGGCTCGTTATTTCGAATCGCAATCCACGCTCTTCCAAATTTCGATTTTACGATATAGTTTAAAAATAGAGTCGTAATCAGAAAGAACACCAG
>DATMXY010000205.1:0-7337 GCA_035561275.1 Anaerovoracaceae bacterium
ATTCTATGGTTTACATCTATCCAGAAAATCAATACTTTTTACTCTTTTTTATTATATTCCTTCAGGACAAAATTTTTAAAGGCCTCTGCCGTCGGCGAGATCGGAACGTTTTTATTCCAGACAAGGTAAAACTCCCTGTCAAGATTAATATCCTGGATGTCAAAGGCCAGGAACCTGCGGTCCAAATCATTATCCACAGACAATTTCGACACGATGGATACTCCAAGACCATAGCCGATCGCCTGTTTGATCGCCTCCATACTGTTTAATCTGGCTACGACATTCATCTGCTTTGGATTGTAACCCATCGATCTGATCTTTTCCTCAAACTGCCTGCGAGTGGCTGATCCTTGTTCTCTCCAGACAAAAGCTTCATTGATGATGTCTCTGAGTTGAACGATCTGGCCTTTAATCGCCTGAAATTTTTCGTTATTCGGTGTAATGAGAACCATCCGGTCGTTCATAAGCTTTTCAGAAAAGAAGCCGCCCTCGGCTTTGTAACCCGTAAATCCGATTTCCCCCTTCTGGGCGAGCAAATTGTCCTCAACATTGCTGCTGTCAGACTGTTCAAGATAAAATCTGACCAAAGGAAACCGTTCTCTGAATTTTGCCATCAAAGACGGTACCATATACTCTCCGGGCACGGAAGAAGCTTGTATCTCCAGTATGCCGTCAATTCGATGAGCTGCGCTGTTCATTGAAAAAACCGCCTTTTCCCGGATATTGATCATACTTACGCCGTATTTATAGAGAATCATTCCCTGCTTGGTCGGCAATGCCTCCTTGCCGTGGCGGTCGATGAGCCGGACACCCAACTCGTTTTCTAAAGTGTTGATATGTGTACTGACAGTCGGCTGGCTCAGATATAACGCATCGGCCGCCCTGGAAAAGCTTTTATACTTTACGACGTTAACGAACGCTTCAATTTGTTTAAAATCCATTATTTCTGCTCCTCCAGCTTCTGAATCAATACCCTGGAATCGCCTTCCAGCCTTGTGATCTTTTGTTCGTCCAGATACTCCAATATCAACACCGCGTATTTTCTTGAGGTTCCCAACAGATCCCGGTACTCCGCGAGGGTAATCGATCCGTTCCGGTCCATCTGCTCCCGAAGCAAAGTCATTGCGGAATCCCAGTGCCCGACGTGCATGAATAACTGGTAATTAAGCCTTTTCAGCTTTCCGTCCGCGCTGAGGGCTTCAACGATTTGATGCGCCAGTTTTTTATCTTTAAAATCCTCAATGGCCTCTTCCAGCCCGGGTATCTGGTAACCATAATCCAAATATCGCTTCTCAAGCCGGGTCTGCATTTCCAAATGCTCCTTTTGGTACTCGACCCGAAAAGAAGCGAGTGCGATCATGCCGGCTCTTTCCTGTATAAAGTCCTCTTTCATCAAGCTGCGTATAAAAAGCTCGATTGCTTTATTATCCCTGACCCTGATTTTATTGGAAAGCCTTTTACGAAACTCAGCCTTCAGCATCCCCTGTGAAATGGGATTCACCGTATGGTATTCATTGAGAATCGCCGCTGCGGCTTCCTTTACAAATCTCATGAAATCGATATGTACGCCAAATTCATCCGATACGCCGACAACCCTGCCTTCCTCGATCAGCATATTCATATCGGCCATCAGTTCCTGGATCGTCATGCCCGTTTTCAAAGCCAGGTCCCTGTAGGTAGTCAAATCTTTGCTGCTCTCCCGCATCAACTGTTCCAAAACCTCGCAGGAAGAGCTGGATTCCTTCACTTGAAGCCCATGAAGCACATCCTGATCATACCTTTTACGCTTTGTCGGGTTAGCGTCTAAAATGACGCCTCCGCCGATGCTCTCCAGCGGAGAGTAAAATCTCAATACAAAACGGTCTCCGTCTTTAACCGCAATTGCCTTTTCCAGACGCAGCTGGGCATATCCCTGTTCACCCTTTTCCAGTTTTTCCCGGTCGAGGAGGATTGCCTTGCATAGAACTTCAGCCGAGCCATAATAAAGGTGCAGCCGGCTTTCATTTCCCAGAACCCTTGTTGCATGATTAAACATTTCAATTTTAACATCCAGCAGCATGGTTGGCTTCATGGAATTTCTGGCGGCGATCACTTCTCCTCTGTCAATCTCTTCTTTTTTGACGTTCAGCAGGTTTACGGCTGTTCGCTGCCCCGCGTAGGCGGTGTTCACCATGTTTCCATGTACCTGGAGATTCCGGACCTTTACCGTTCGCTCACCCGGGTATATCTGCACCTCGTCTCCCACCGTAACGGCTCCTTCCATCAGCGTCCCCGTCACAACCGTCCCAAAGCCGTCAATCGTAAAGACCCGGTCAATGGGGATCCTGAGCATGGGCGGATCTTCCCTCCGCCTGCCTAAATCTGTTGCCATCTTAAAGATCAGGCTTTTCAACTCTTCTATATTTTTACCCGTAAAGGACGATACCTCTATGATCGGAGCGTCTTCAAGGAAAGAAGCCTTTGCCTTCATCCGGATATCATCCGATATCATATGGATCCACTCATCATCCACCAGGTCCGTCTTAGTCAGTACGATAATTCCCTTTTTAATTTTGAGCGTTTTCATGATCTCAAAATGCTCAATAGTCTGAGGCATGACCCCTTCATCAGCGGCGACTACCAGAAGTACCATATCGATGCCGCCGATACCGGCCAGCATATTTTTAATAAACCGCTCATGCCCCGGTACGTCGATGATTCCGATATGCTGTCCGGAAGGATCAGACATATCGGCAAAACCCAGCTCAATGGTAATTCCTCTCTTTTTTTCTTCCTTCAGCCTGTCCGTATCGACGCCGGTCAGCATCTTGATCAGGCTCGTCTTTCCGTGATCCACATGTCCCGCCGTACCGACAATGATATTACGCATCCGACAACCCTCCCATCGAAGTCAAGGCTTCCGCTATCGTTTCCAGTTCCGCTTCCGAAACGGTCCTCATATCAATCAGTATTTGATCATTTTTAATACGGACAATGACGGGCACTTCATATTTCCTTAAATCCCGTTCGATCCGGTCCAAAGTGACATTTTTCCCTTTTATGGCGACCGCATAATCCGGCAGATATAAGTTCGGCGTGGATCCGCCTCCGATCTGGGTCTCCGTTTCAACCACTTTAACGTAAAAGCCCTGGGTCTTTTTCTCTATTTTTGAAGCAAGCAGTTCTGCCCTGCGGCGCATCTCCTCCGGGGTTACCGTAATCATAGATAAAACCGGAACCGTTGTTTTCGCCTTTTCAAGGTCCAGATACTCGCGGAAGGTTGCTTCCAACGCCGCCAAAGACATTTTATCAAGCCTCAGGACTCTTGCCAGGGGATGTTTTTTCATCCGCTCAATATATTCTTTTTTCCCTGCAATGATCCCGGCTTGAGGCCCTCCCAACAGTTTGTCGCCGCTGAACATTATTACGTCGATACCGGTTTTCAGGCTGCTCAAAACAGTCGGCTCATCCACTCCGAACTGCTGCAGATTGACCATCAGACCGCTCCCCAGATCATAAATCACAGGGATTCCGGCCTCTTTTCCCAACTCTGCCAGTTCCGGCAGGGAGGCTTCAGAAGTAAAGCCCATTATTTTGTAATTGCTGGTATGGACCTTCAGCAGCGCCCCGGTTTCTCCCTCCGCCAAAGCTTTCCGATAATCGTCGATCCTTGTTTTGTTTGTAGTGCCCACTTCAACCAAACGGGCCCCGCTCTGCTCCATGATTTCCGGTATCCTGAAGGATCCCCCGATTTCCACAAGCTCTCCCCGGGATACGATAACATCCTTGCCGGCCGCCAACGCAGAAAGGCATAGAAATACGGCCGCCGCGTTGTTGTTCACCGCCATCGCCGCTTCCGCCCCGGTAATCTTCCTGATCAGCTTCTCAATGTGCTCATGCCGCGAGCCCCTGCTTCCGTCGTGCAAATTGAATTCCAATGTCGAATAGTTTGCCGACACTTCCGTAACTCTCCTGCAGGCTTCCTCCGACAGTTTCGCCCGTCCAAGATTTGTGTGAAGGATCGTCCCGGTAGCATTGATCACGGGTCTGAGGCTTTTTTGCCTTTTACGGTTTATTCTGGCGACGATGCGTTCAACGATATCATCCCGATCCATGAACAGCGTCTCGTTCTCCTGAAGCTTCAGTATCCCTTCCCGGATATCCTCCATAATCTCTCTGACGGCGTCCACCACCAGTTCTCTGGCAGTGTTTTCAAAAAACAAAGATAGGCGCTGATCCTTCAGCACCTCGTCAATTTTCGGAATCTGCTTTAACAGTTCTTTCTTATTATCCAATTGTTATCCCTCCTGCCGCGGATATGAATGGCGGGAATATGTGGGAATCGAACCCACCCAAGAGGCTCCTAACCCCCCGAACTGGTTTTGAAGACCAGAAGGCACACCAGCACCCATCTATTCCCCTATCTCTAGCATGTCGAACTTTATCAGTATAGCATTGAATGATTACATTTGCAAGAATCCTGCTTTTACCAGGATCTTCCTGGCGGTTTCTTCTTTTGCTTCATTGACCATAATAACGGGGCCCGTACAACCCATGCCGGTTTCCGCATAAAGTCCTTCCGCCCATAAGCGGGCGGCCGCGTCCTCAATATCCATGACTTCAATACCGTGAATTTCAGCTGCGGCCACTTCTTTAGGCGGACACTTCGCCATGTCCTGCGGAGTCCGTTTCTTTTCTTCATCCGCATTTCTCTGCCGTTTCAAATGATCTATCATATCCTTCAGCCCGGCCCGGTTTGCTTTGTCAAATTCATTGCGGGCCACCTTCAGACAATCGTTTTTTAACAACTGGGAGGCATATTCCACCGCACCTGCAATGACAGGTGAACCGGAAGCCCGGGAAACAATCAGGATGATCCTGTCGTATCCTTCTCCGATTCCGGGTCCGTATCCGTACCCGATCGATTCGTAGCTGCCTCCCGTTGTAAATGAGGAGAAGACTTTCATCATTAAATTTCCGGTCAGGGAATCCATGACCATAACATCGGCGGAACCCGCTAACAGGTCGTTCCCTCTCATAACCACCCCGCCGTCAGACCGGGCGGATTCGGCAAATTTAATATCATAACCTTTTTTCTTTAACTCAAGCAATGCTTTTTCAGCCTGCCTTGCTCCTTCGATATTGGCGATCCCTACGGTCGGATCTGAAATTCCGCTGGCTTTAGCCGCTATGATCCCGTAGATTGCGTTCCTGACCAGGCCTTCCACCCTGTCGGCCGAGGATGTGCCGGTAGTGGCTGCAAGAAACATCTCCCGCCCCCTGCCTGGGGTTATAACCCTCCCGACGGTGGAAACACCGATGGGAAACGGATAATGCATTGTGACAGCTGCGTTGATTTGCCCTTTCGCCAGCATCTCTTCCATTTTTTTATGAGCGTCGGCGCCTTCTATGACGACGGTTTTGAAGCCTTTCTTTTCCGCCAGGGCGGCTCCCTCATAAATTGTGTCCATCCCCAGTTCGGTGCCCTCTGCGGCGATGCCTATGACCGGTAAATCTCCTGCCGGATTCGCGAAGACTCCTTCCTGCTTACGCTCTTCCTCCGCAGTGTTTTTCTGCAGGATAAAAGACACGCCGTCAAACAGATTGGTCATCCGGCCGAGAAACAGGCTTCCTTTTCCGATAATCATGGCTTGATCGATTTTGCCTTGCAGAATGTCTTCTCTGGCAAATCCAAGATAAGGCACTCCTGACGGGATGTGTCCCTGAGTAGGCGCCCAGCCCGTCATACCATGCTCTTTTACAAAATCGGCGATGGCGGTCCTTTCGATTTCGCCCCGCTTTACTCCAAGGGCGGCTATCATCTTATAATTGGCTTCCGGTACGTCGCCGGCCCCCGCGGGCTTCGTGATGTCCGGGTTCTGCATCTCTGCGGCATACTTCCCGATATCCGTGATTTTCAGCCCTGCCCCATCCAATGGCTCGGTCACCAAAGCGCTGATGACCGCCTGAGGAGAAGATCCGGTTCCCACCTTATGGCGTCCGATCATATCCAGATTAAATTCCGGGCTCAAGCCGTCGTTCCTGCTGATCAGCACCGCAAAGCCGGCCATTACATCCTCCAATACCGGCATTCCTTTCTTTACATGGTCCTTACCGTTCATCCCCAGCTTTGCCGTTGTGCCTCCGGCGAAAACCGCCACGTTATCATAGGCTCCCGCCTTTACTAACGCGGCCGCTTCAATGACGGCATGGGCCGGTCCCGCGCAAAAGCCTCTGGTATCAGAGCCTGTGGCATTGATCAGTCCGGCTGTTTCCGCCTGCGCTTTCGCAAAGTTGCCTCCGCCTCTTTGGTTCATGTCGCCGCACGCTTCTTCACTACAGTCGATTACATAATCGATCCCACCTTTTTCAATTCCCGTGTTTTGAACCAGGTGCACCAGCGCTAAAACTCCGGATGCTTTATACGCTAAATTTTCCAAAAGAATGTGGGCGGAAAGGTTATCGTCTACATCGTGAGCCCGTTTGATATAACCGACGAGTTGTCCTTCCCAGTACAGCGGTTCCGCATGCTCTTTCTCAACGAATGCCAGTATTTCCGACTGTTCGGCCCCGGCCTTCAGTTTCGAAAGCATGTCTTCCTCTATCAGCGGATGGGCGGAAAGCTTCTCTTTTACCCGGCTCACAAATTCCTTTTCCAAAACTACCAGATCAAAGGTGTCGCAAATCTGGATCAAACCGATGAACTCATCCTCGGGCATCAGTTCCCCCCGCTTGCAGAATCGTTTCGCCCCGGGAACTTCCTTGTCATACCAGGGGGTCTCATAATCTTCCAGATCCTCCGGCGTTATTGTACCGAGGTATACCTGATTCGGCGGATAGGATACCGCCTGCTCATAGCTTCTGATAAAGGAAGGAAGCGCGGTTAAATATTCCGATTCGGGATTGACGATCCGTTCCGTCGTTTGGGTAGTACCGTTATGAATGACAAAATCAGGAGTATGAATCAATATGTAGCTGGTTCCTTTTATTACCGCATTCTTACCCATCATTCCTTCCCTTCCTTACAGATATTTTTGTATCATTGCCTCGATGGCCGCTTCCGTTGCATCATCCTTGACCAGTTCATCCACCTTTTCGCCGCCCTTATATAACGCAATGACCGGCAGGCCCATGATTTTCTGTCCGATGGCCAGCCTTCTGGCCTTAGAGGTGTTCAATTTCGTGAATTTGATCCTGTCTCCGTATTTCCCGCTTAACAATTCCACGCTAGGCATCAGCGCTTTGCACGGCTCGCAGCCGTCTCCAAAGAAATCCACAAGAATATAGCCTTCCGCCTGTAAAACCTCTGCTTCAAAATTTTCCTTATCCAATTCAAACATGCCTTTATCCTCCTACCA
>DATMXY010000206.1:0-2065 GCA_035561275.1 Anaerovoracaceae bacterium
GATAACAACCATCTGCAGTTTCCATTTTTTCTTTATAAGGACACGACTTATTTCCCACTGACGTCCGAAATGGCGGAGATCGTGGGAGTAAAAGCAGAGTTAGATTTTGAAAGCCGCACACTGAAACTTTTGAAAACGGAGCCGACACTGATGAATATCAGTGATGGCTGGAAAAAGAACGAAAGAAAGGACGTCATAACAGAAGAAATCAGCGACGTACAGGTTCTCGCCTATGAGCTTGAACCGCAGTCCCTGGGAGAAATTCTGAAAGACGCCGGGATTCTGAAAAACGACGAAACGACTGACGCTGATACAGACGCCGAAGCAAATGCCGCAGCCGAAGCGGACGCCGCAGTCGAAGACCAGGCAGACGTGAACGCTGAAGCAATCATCGAGATCCCTGAGTTATCGGTCAGGGAAATCGATCTGGCAGGCCTGCCCGTGCTGATCAAGGAAAAGATCGTATATCTTCCCATAAAGGCGCTGACCGGTGAAAACGGCTTGGGCTGGGATGTATACTTTGATCCCTACACGGGGATCTATATCAGTACAGAAGAAGGAACTCCCGCGTCGTCCTACTGGAACAAGGCGCAGTCCAGCTACAACAGGGGTCTCGTGAATTATATCATGAGATATAACGGGGGTTATACGGAAAACAAAGCGCAGGAGCTGGTATTCCTGTTCAGGAACGCAGCGAGAACGTATAACATCGACGAGAAAATCCTGATGGCCGTGGCGCAAAAGGAAAGCACGTTCAATTCAAATAGCAGGAGCAGCAGCGGAGCGTATGGCATGATGCAGGTAATGGATTCCACGGGAGCGCGGTACGGATTAGGACCGGAACAGCTTCTGGATGCGGAGACCAGCATTAACTTCGGGGCAATGTACCTCAGCGAAAGGATCGCGGCCTACGGCGGAGACATGATCAAAGGCTTTTCCGCGTATAACCAGGGCTCCGTGTCAGTAAACCGGGGCACGCATTCCACAAGGTACGCATCCAAGGTTGTTGAACTAAAGAATAATATCGATACCTTCCTTACCTCAAACGGGTTTGGGTTGGGAAATTAAAAAAATCACGACACAAATAGCATATAGAAATTAACAAAAAGCCGAATAATCTTCGGCTTTTTTGATTGCAGCTTTTGGCGGCGCCGGGAGAATGTGCGGTTTGACTCCTATAATTCGCCGTTGATCATGGAAAAATCGATTTTTTTGCCCTCCAACGCTGCGACTGCGATGGGACTTGCGTTTTTTTCCGCAGTGGCGTCGTTCAGATAAAAATCCTGCAGCTTGAGATGCTTTCTGTACTGGCCGGGGGGGATCATCACGTGCTTGGTGAAGACCCGGTTGAAATGTGTAAGATTGATAAAGCCCGTCGCCTGACTGATCTCGGCAAGGGTCATATTGCTGTAGGATAGCAGCTCCACCGCTTTTCTGACGCGGATGATCATCAGACATTCAAAGATGGTGACGGAGGTTTCCTGTTTAAAACGCCGGCAGAGATAGTTCTTTTGCACCGCCGTCTGCATGACGATATCATCCAGCGTAAGCTGTTTTGAATAGTTATCCTCGAGAAACCGGATCGTATCCCGGACCGGCACGGAATAGGCGGCTAATTCTATAAATTTTGACGGTATATCTTTCTCGCGTCTTGATAATGCGCTCAGTTTGAACAGAATAGAGTAAAGATACGTGACCATGATATCTTCGGATAAGGAAGTCAGATTTTCATTCTCATCAAAAATCTCTCTTAAAAGCGTTTTTGAGAAGCTGTCTTTCGGCACCAGGACGCCGATATCGCTGCACAGCTCTTTGTCTGCTTTTGTGAATGTGGTAAATTTGACTTCAAAGTAATACCCTGTCTCATTACTGGCCAAGGTGATCTTATGCGCGCTGTTCATTTGAATAAGGACCGTATCTCCGACGCCGACCGCCAGGGTTTGTCCGTCTATGGTAAATTCATATTCGCCGCGAAGGATATGGTTGAGCTGGTAGTAAGGATGGGAATGTGTTTTAAATGTGCCTGCGCTGTCCAGCTTTGATACGCCCGCCATCAGTATTTTTA